>JAURYY010000189.1 GCA_030653695.1 Paludibacter sp.
CAGTTGAGGATATATATCCGCTTTCATTAACTTATAAAACTCCGATTGAGCCATAAAGTTATCGGATTTAAAATTAACAACAGTTATCGACAGCTTATTCGGGCTCAGATAAATTTTCGCACCTCTTTGTGTAGCTGTTAAAGTAACTGGTTTGCCCATTATTTGTTCTCCATACTGATTTAGTTTGAACGTCAATAGATTCGTACTCCCATTGATAGTCAAAATACTGCTTTTATCCAATGTTACTGTAATATTGGTTTGAGAGAAAAGAAAACCATGCCAAATTAGAAACAATAAATTAAAAATGAATCGCTTCATATATCAAAAGTGCATAAAATAACCGGCAAAATCTTCATCCTGCCGGTTCATTATTTATTTACAATCAATTTAAAAACCTACAACAGCCTGAGCTACAATTCCATTAAAGTTGCCCTTGTTTCTAATATCATTATACAGGAATCCGCCGTAATTTTGGTTTGAATATTCAAGTTTTGCCATTACGTTTTTGGTAAGAAACCACCCTGCGCTGATGGCAAGACGATTTATATTTACATCATACATTCCCTTCGTCACTGCATCAAAAGCCGGTAATGTGCTACTGACGGCTATTGCCGGAAGGTCGGTTGCAAGATATTGTTGAGAGTTTACAACATTGTATCGAGCCCCTACCCAGAAGTTCTCATCACTACCAAACCGGTAAACCAAATCAGTTGCAATTTGAGTAACTTTGCGTTCGCCAGTTGCTTCAGTTATCGAACGACCCGAAATACTCTCGACTGTTGTAAACCATTCCAATCCATGAAATTTTACAAACAAATTACCCATTAAAGCCGAAATCTTGTCGGTTAATCTCGGGTTGTAACGACCGGTAGTGAAGTTTGCCGTACTTGGTGCAGAAAAGTCCATTACGCCAAAATAATTTGAACCTGCACGGTCGCCACTCAATAATGTGTTACTTACAGCGCCTGCAGTGTAATAAACCGAACCGGTTAAGCGAAACCGCAAATCCTCGTTTAATTGTTTATCGTAACCCAATTTTGCAATAAACGCCGGATTGTTTTTGCCAGCCGAAATTAAGGTCTTGGGTGTTGTTGAAATATTAAAAGTCGAATCTATAACACTGATATTAGCTTTTAGCAAGCCATTGGTAATCGATGCAACACCTACAATTCCATGATAGTTTACGTTCGCCTCCATTCCTACTTCAGTAGCAAATTCATCCAAAATATTGTTTTCGATAAACGGGTTGTAAATGGCGTTTCCACCGTCGGTACGACGAAAATGTGCATCCCCGTAGTTCACTTCCATTTGACCAACTTTTACAGTCGTATATTTCATAATATTATCAATAAAATCCAATTTCATAAAGGGCACTTTATCAAATTGAATATACCCGCCTTTTACCCAGGTTTCGTTGTGATGTCGCGAAGCAAGATATAACTCCATATTCAGCGCAACTCCATCGGCTAATTGAGTTTTAATCAAAAGATTAGCCGAAGCCAAATTGAAACCTGGCCTGATTCGGGTTAGTTTGTTCTGATCTACACCTGAAACAAGTTTAGGCGTTGCCAAATTACTGTGTTTCAAGGTTTGAAAACCTTGCGTAAAACCACCGCCAAACACCACTTTTACGCCATCAAATTCCATTTCTGTTTTAGGAACTTCAAATACATTGATTCCCGTTTTATCCGTTGCACGAAATTGTGCAAATAGCACGTTACCTGTCAGTAAGGTTGCTGCAAAAATTGCAATTGTTTTTTTCATTTTTTTTGTTGATTTAATTGATTCATATTTCTGTTTGTTGTTTTGAACTCGAGTTTTTTCATTCTAATTCTGTGTTAATTGTGCGCCCTCGAATAAAGCATCGTATTTAATTGTTACTGCATCTCCAACTCTCATCAAACCCATCATGGCTGTAGGTGGAGTCATTTTGAAGTCGGTCATTTTAAGTGCAATGCTGCCTTTGAACTGGTAAGCTCCCTGTTTAACTTTTTTTCCGGATGACTTGATAGTAATTTTTTTGGTGAATCCTGCCATTGTTATATTGCCGGTCAATACAACATTTATGTTCTCACCATCCATTTCTAAAGCCGATACTTCTATCAACTTGAAAGTAATATTGGGGTTTTTGTCGGCGTTAAAAGCTTCATAAGTCTTGGTGTCCATCAGTTTTTCCTTGCTTCTAATCGATTTTACAGGGATGTTTACTATCATAGATTGCACCTGATTAGTTTCTCCCAAAACAATCTCGCCATTAATCTGCGTAACTTTTGTTTCAAAATCATGCACATTGGTTGTGCCCGAAATGACCATGTTAAATGATTTTGGATTAATTTTCAGACTTTGAGCCGATGAAAAGTTTACACTGATGAGCACGCTGCAAAATATAAGCAACATACTCCGTTTAAATAATTTAGTTATATACATTTTGGTAATTTTTTTGAAATGAATATTTTGTTTTTACGTTAGTATTCCTATAATATATATAGCATATAAAAGATTTTAAAAAAAATAAAATTAATATTTTCACCACAAAGGTTATTGTTTTAAATCTCAGGTTCAGACTTCAAATTATAGAACTACTATTCCTATAGCATTTGTAGTAATAGATATTAAAAAAATGAAAAATCACTATCAAATTGTCGTTCCAATCACAATATTTAAAAACTTCTTTAAAAACTCAAGTGAACTACAACTAATCAACCTAATAATTTATATATTTGACAGATAGACTCATTACTTTACAAACTCAATGTGAGGTGCTTTCATAATTTCATCGAGATTTTTTGTCATAAGCAATTGCTCCAATTCTGTTTTAAACTCCGACCAGTAACACAATGCTTTACAATCTTGCTGTGATCTTTCGCAAAACCATTTATTATTAACACATTCAACCACTTCAATTTTTTCAAAAGCAGTATAAATGTCGTACATGGATATTTTATTCGGCATTCGAGTTAGTTTATACCCGCTTCCTCTACCTTTTGCATTAGCTATTAAACCTTTAAGTTTCAGTGAAGAGATAATACAATCTAAATACTTTAATGAAATATTTTGATTTTTTGCAATATCCTTTTGCAAGATACCACCTTCATCGGTTGCATTGGCAATTTCAATCATTGTTCGCAATCCATATCTTATTCTCGTACTGACTCTCATATTCAGGTTGGGCAGAAAATTGACTACTAAAAAATATATTTTCTGCAAAGATATTACAATTTCTTTAATCCTATTCTTTTAGTAGCATTGTTTTAGTTTATTTATAATAATTCTATTTAACAAACTATTTTCAATGCGCTTCAAACCAGTTCACTCCCACGCCGCAGTCTGCAATCAGGGGTACCCTTAGTTTAATGGCATGCTCCATTTCTTCGACCACCACTTTTCGAGCCAGTTCATTTTCGTCGTTTGGAACGCTAAAATTCAACTCATCGTGGACCTGCATTGTCATTTTGGTTTGCAAATTTTCGATCTCCAAGCGGTTTTGAATATTAACCATCGCTATTTTAATGATATCGGCAGCCGATCCTTGTATGGGAGTGTTTATGGCATTGCGTTCGGAATAGCCGCGCACAATGCTGTTTTGGGAGTTTATGTCCGCCAAAAATCGTTTTCGTCCGAAAAGAGTTTCAACAAATCCGTTTTCTTTGGCTCTACGAATGGCTTCGTCCATATATCGTTTTACATCCGGGTAAGTAGCGAAATAACCCTCAATTAGTTCTTTGGCTTCAGCCCTCGGAATGCCCAACCGATCGGAAAGTCCGAAAGTGGAAATGCCGTAAATAATTCCAAAATTCGCCGTTTTGGCTTTGCGTCGCATATCGGAAGTGACTTCTTCAATCGGTATTTTGTAAATTTTGGCAGCAGTAGCCGTATGAATATCGAGTCCGCTGTTGAATGCTTCGAGCATATTGGCATCGCCGCTCAAGTGTGCCATAATACGCAATTCGATTTGCGAATAATCGGCACTCAGAAAAACACATCCGTCATCGGGAATAAATGCTTTGCGTATTTCCTTACCTTGCGCATCGCGAATGGGTATATTCTGTAAATTTGGATTGGTAGAACTCAACCTGCCGGTAGATGTAACTGTCTGATTGAATGATGTATGTACTTTTCCGGTTTTTCCGTTAATGAGTTGAGGCAAAGCATCAATATAAGTGCTTAACAATTTCCTTAGACCCCGGTAATCTAAAATTTTCCCAATTATCGGGTGTCTCGATCGTATTTTTTCCAATACATCTTCGGCTGTCGAGTATTGTCCGGTCTTCGTTTTTTTTGCTTTGTCATTTAATTTCAACAAATCGAAAAGCACCTCGCCAACCTGCATGGGCGAACTTACATTAAACGTGACACCGGCTATCTTGTGAATTTCGGTTTCTAATGCTGTCATTTCGTTGGTCAGAATTTCGGAACTCAGGCTCAATGCATCGCTGTCAATCCTCACCCCATTGCGCTCCATTACTGACAGTACGCGCATAAGCGGCATTTCAATTTCGTAGAACAGGTTTCCAAGCCCGTTTTCAAGGATTTGTTTTTCAAGGATTTGTTTTAACTGAAA
The DNA here is from genome assembly GCA_030653695.1 of Paludibacter sp. Lineage (GTDB taxonomy): Bacteria > Bacteroidota > Bacteroidia > Bacteroidales > Paludibacteraceae > Paludibacter. Next base: position 4,562 of record JAURYY010000189.1, read on the forward strand.
CGTAATGTCAGCATCTTCGGCAGCATAATCGCACAATAAATCAATATCGACAAAACGAATATCAATTTGATTTTTCCCTTTTCCGCCCACTAAATCATCGTAACGAATGGTGCGGTAACGCAGGTAAATTTCGGCTAAATAATCCATGCCATGTCTTAATTCGGGCTGAACAAGATAATGTGCAATCATGGTGTCGAACAATTTTCCCTTCAATTCGATGCCGTACATTGAAAGCATCAATAGATCAAATTTTATGTTCTGTCCTATTTTTTCGATATGTTCGGTTTGAAAAAATGCTTTGAATTCCTTTAGTATTGCAATGGCTTCAGTTCTATCGTGGGGGAGAGTTACATAATACGCTTCGCCTTTGTTGAAACAAAACGACAGTCCCACCAAATCGGCTGTAAACACATCCACACCGGTAGTCTCTGTGTCGAAACAAACCGATTTGTGCATGAAAAGTTTAGAAATCAGATCGGCACGCTTTACTTTTGTGTCGATAAGGATATAGGTATGTGGTACATTTTTAATGGTAAGCAAGCCGTTTTCGGGTGCAGGTTCGGGCAACTGCGGGGCTTTTGTTACAGGTTTTGGTGTTTTTTCGGGCATTGGGTTATCCGCTTGGTCGAAAGCATCGAAAAGCGAAGTTTGACCTGCAGGAGATTTTTTTCCGGCAAACTGAATAGCGTTGACAGGCACATCGGGCGGAAGCGATGTAAAAGGTTTTGCGAACTTAGTTTGTGTCATCGTTCTGAATTCAAGTTCTTCGAATAATGTGCGAAGTTCCAGCTCATTTACAGGTTCAATTTCTAACGATTTTTCATTAAACTCAACAGGCACATCAGTTTTAATTGTCGCCAGGAAACGCGAGAAAATAATCAGTTCTTTGTGTTCTTCCACTTTTGTTTTCAGCGCTCCTTTTAGTTCGTCGGTACGGACGAGCAAAGCATCGATACTTCCAAATTCTTTCAATAATTTCACGGCTGTTTTTTCGCCTACGCCCGGGCACCCGGGAATGTTATCGGACGAATCGCCCATTAATCCTAACAAATCAATTACCTGCTCATGACTGTCTAAATCGTATTTTGCTTTCACTTCATTGGGCCCCATAATCTCGAATCCCCCTGTGTGTCGGGGGCGATACATGAAAATATGGTCCGAAACCAACTGTCCGTAATCTTTGTCGGGCGTAAGCATATAAACCTCGAAACCTTCTTTTTCGGCTTGTTTGGCAATAGTTCCAATCACGTCGTCGGCTTCGTATCCTTGTACTTCGAGCACCGGGATGTTATAAGCTTCAACAATTTTTTTGATAATCGGAACAGCTAATCGAATATCTTCGGGTGTGGATTCGCGCTGCGCTTTGTATTTCTCATAAGCGTCGTGACGGAAGGTTTTTCCTTTGGGGTCGAACGCAACGGCTATGTGAGTTGGTTTTTCGCGTTTGAGTACATCTTCGAGCGTGTTTACAAATCCGTAAATAGCCGAAGTGTTTAATCCTTTCGAATTTACGCGTGGTGCACGGATAAAAGCGTAATAAGCACGATAAATGATAGCATAAGCATCAATTAGAAATAGCTTTTTCATGTCAATTGAAATAAAATAATTTTTGAAAAAACAAAGATATGGTTTTAAATTGAAAAGTATTTGCAATTTTTTTCTCAGAACCTAATTTTATAATAGATTTGTAATTGCAGATCACAATATTTTATTTACTTTTGAAGAATAAATAATTAACAACACAAACATATTATGAAAACTAAAAGATTTTGTTTTTTTATAATTCTTCCCTTACTTTTTTCTTCGTGTGCCATGAATTATTTTTACACCTTTCAGCCCGAAAATGCGAATACCGGCAAAGTAGTTATCATACCCATAGCTCCCACTTCATACACTTATGTCAAATTGAACGATTCGCTTATCATCGCCAATAAAAATATAAAAACACTGACACTCGAAAACTTGCCCTATGGCACTTATACCATGCAATATGCAAGTTATAATCCAGCCTACAAAGCCAGCCACGATAAACATTTGATTTTTAAGGTTGAAAATGATAGTAAACAAACACAAATAGTAAGTGTGCCGCCCATAAGTTCCGGATATTGGATTTATGCAGGACTGATTACTTCTACCTTGTATGCAGTTTTGTATATGCCTTTGATTTTTGCGAAATAATATTTACAAAAAAAACACAGTAAATTATGAAAAAATTGTTGTTTTATTTGTTATTGTTGTTAGTGTTTACAAGTTGCGATAAAGATGATCATTACCCCAAAGTACGTGAATCAATATCAATAGAAAATATGACAGACACAATGTTTGTTGTTGACGCCAAGTTGATACGAAACCTCAATGCCCCAAAAAACGATACTGTTTGGAGTACCGCTAGAATATGGTTTAATATTGACGAAAATAGCTATGATATATGGTTGACCGAAAAGCAATTTAACACATTGATACCAGCACTTAAAATTTATCGAATAGAAGGAAACGACACCCTTTTTGTTGATAAAAAGTATTATAATAACCTGAAGATGTGGGACAATGAATTTTACAGGGATGACTGGCTCTTCAGTATATACTACTACAACTCACATCGATTGAAAGTAACACCTGCCATGTTTGTCAAAAAAGCCACTTTACCATGAAAAAATCAAAATTTTTCATTTTTTCCGCCATATTTCTATTTTTTTCGTGCAGCCCCAGGTACTACTTGCCCACCAAACAAAACGTTATGGTTTTTGAAGAAAAGGGCGATGCGTTGATAACACTAAATTTGGGAACCGACCAAATGAATGGTATGGAGGCGGGCTTTGCCATAACCGACAATATAGCTCTATATTCAAGTTTTAATAGTTTCGAGATTTCAAAACATGACAAATCATCCAATTTTCTGGAAGATTTTATTTGGGATAACGAGTTGATATTATTTAAAAACTTCAATAATAACATATATGGTGCTGTGAATTTTGGTGCTGGTTTTGGCGAATTGAATGTAAATAATCCATATTACTATCTGACCTTAAACCGGCAATTTATCCAACCTACGATAGGTAAAACAATTTTAGAAAATTTCAAAATAGCCTTTTCGCTCCGATTTACACAACTCGATTACAAATTAACACCAACAGCAGATTTATTGTCTGAATACGACATGAATATTATGCAACAATATTTCAGGTTCGGCGAAATAGGAAAAAAAAAGTTCTACCTATACGAACCCGCAATGACAATTGGATGGAATTTTGAATTTTTCAATTTGAGAATTCAATTATCGGGAGTGAAAGACTTTACAGAGAGCAATTTCTATTATGTGCCTATCTCTATGACTACATCGCTGAGTTTAAACTTAAATAAATTATTTTTTAATCCTACCGACAAAACAAAAAAACTGCGTTGGACGTTGTAAGTAAAAATATATATTTTGGCTAAAATCACATTATGCTATTAATTTAATTACTTTTGTAGCATAAATATTTATTATATACACTTTATGAATTTAATTGACAATATTCGACAACCGATAATTGAAGAATTACATGTTTTTAAAAAAACTTTTGGAGATGCATTAGAAACAAATAATCCATTGTTATTGAACATTATAAAATATATTCTTGAAGGTACCGGCAAGCAATTGCGCCCATTGTTAGTGATACTTTCGGCAAAATTATGCGGTGAGGTAAATGTTGCAACTTATAACGGAGCATTGTCGCTCGAACTGCTTCATAATGCCAGCCTGATACATGATGATGTTGTGGATGACACACACGAACGTCGCGGTCGAATGTCAATTAATGCGCGTTGGACAAACAAAATTGCAATATTAACGGGAGACTATTTATTGTCGAATGCCTTGATTAGTGCTACCCGAACAAAAAATCTCGAAATCCTGTATTCTATCTCGCAAATCGGTATGGAACTTTCCGACGGAGAATTGATTCAGCTTTCGAGCTCACAACAATCGAAAATTAACGAAGAAGATTATTTTAAAATTATCAAAAAGAAAACCGCACTACTTTTTGCAACCTGCACCGAAGTGGGTGGTTTGTCGGTAAATGCGGATCGTGAAAGTTTAATCCATTTACGTAATTACGGCGAATATATGGGACTTTGTTTCCAGATAAAAGATGATATTTTTGATTATTACAACGATATAGAGATTGGCAAACCAACAGCAAATGATTTGCAGGATGGGAAAATTACTTTACCTCTCATTTATGCTTTGCAAAATTCTTTCGATTCAGAAAAAGAACGGGTAATGATGATGATTGATACAAAAGATTTTACGAACGATAATGTAAACTTTATCATGCGTTTTGCCCACGAAAAAGGCGGAGTTGACTATGCCACCAAACGCATGAACGAATTCAAAATTAAAGCCATAGCTGAACTCGATAACTTTCCGGACAATGAGATAAAAAGAGCACTTATTATGTGTGCTGAGTTTGCTGCTTCGAGGGAAAGTTGATTAACAAAAAAGGATTCGACAATTGCCGAATCCTTTTTTGTTAACTCAGAGGATATTAAAAGTATATTACATCTCTCCATTCAATCGAACTCAGCAAATTATTTGCTATCCGACTTTCCACAAACCGATTAATTTCCAAATTGCGTCCCAAACCGCACAAACTACAATTGACGGAACAATCCATGCAAAAGAGTTTATACATTTTCCGTTTTTTTTTTTAATTTATAGTGTTGATATATTACAAAACCATGAATTAAAGTTTAATAATCCCCTAAAACAGTTGCACCTGTCATAATAGAAACGCTTGCTCCGCAACCTAAGCGATTAGCACCGGCTTTTATCATTGCAACTGCAGTATTATAATCTTTTATTCCACCGCTTGCTTTTACACCCATAGTTGGACCAACAATTCTACGCATTAAAATAATATCTTCGACAGTTGCTCCACCTCCGGAAAAACCTGTGCTTGTTTTCACAAAATCGGCACCTGCTTTTTTTGAAATTTCACAGGCAAGAATTTTTTCTTTTTCAGTTAGCAAATTCGTTTCAAATATCACTTTTAAAATGGTATTTGCACGAGCTGCTCTTCTTACGGCTCGTATATCTTCTTCTACTAATTTTAAATTTCCTGATTTTAAAGCACCAATATTGATAACCATATCAATTTCTTTAGCACCACTTTCTATCGCATTTTGAGTTTCGAATGCTTTACTACGACTATCCATTCCGCCCAAAGGGAAACCAACTACTGAACAAACTAAAATGCCTGAACCTCTTAATTTTTTTGATACATAGGAAACCCAACTTGAATTTACGCATACAGATTTGAATTTGTACATCAATGCTTCTTTGCACAATTGATCAAATTGTTCTTCTGTAGAGTCGGGTTTCAACAAAGTATGATCTATATATTTTGCTAATTCTGCTAGTGGAATTGGTAAAATATTTTGTTTTTCTTGATTATTTTCTCGATTAGGAAGATTTTGTAATCCTGATTTTTCATTTAATTTTAACATTACCTGTTCGGTAATTTTGTCAATTAATTCGTCTTTATTCATTTTTGTTTTATTTTTTTTCTACCGACATCATTTTATTTATTCTAACCCAGTGCCTTCCTCCTTCAAAACCGGTTTCGAGCCAAAGTTTTGCCATTGAACAAAGTTCATCGGCTTTATGATTTAGCGTTCCCATGGTTAAAACATTTGCGTTGTTATGTTCCCGACTATTCATTATTGTTTTTGTATTCCAACATAAAGCTGCTCTAATACCATTTACCTTATTGCAAACCATAGATGAGCCTATTCCGGCGCTATCGAGCATAATTCCACGATCACAATCTCCACTTGTTACTTTTTTTGAAACAGCTACTGCAAAATCAGGATAATCTACTTTTGTGGTACTGTCGTTGGTTCCAACATCGACTATTTTATAGCCAACACAAGTAAGGTAAGATTTTATAATTTCTTTTGCTTCGTAAGATGCATGGTCAGAGCCAATTGCAACCCTACTAACATTCCGATTCCCTGTATTACTTTCCATTGCTGACATACTTTTGTTTTTTCGTTCTCATGAAATCATATCAACTATTGCATAAACTATTGTTTTTACTGTAAGTGAATCCGGCTCATTTAAAACTGCTCTGGCAGAACCGCCCTCGTCTACAACTAAAACTGTATCACCAACTCCTGCCTGTATAGCATCTATGGCGAGAAATGATTTTCCAATTGCTGTTCCAGCTTTGTCAATAGGTTGAACAATCAAAATTATTTTTGATTCATATCCTTTCACTTTGGCTGTTGAAACCACATTTCCAATTATTTTTCCTAAAATCATTTTTGTTCTTTTTGATCAGCGTGAGGTTTTGAAAACACTTGTTTTTCGACCACATATTTTTTATCAATAATTCCCATTACTGCTACATCACAAGGGTTCATCGTGCTTTCAATCACTCTGCTTGCTTCCCTGCTTGTTTCGTAGTAAATAAAATCGCCTACTCCTGCTTTTATTGTGTCAATTCCTACAATTGGCAATCCTACAGTTTCATAATTTTCATCCAAAGGTTGTATGAGCAACAGCCTTGATCCCTCAAAAGATTCAACTTTTACTGTGCTTACAACGTTTCCTATGATTTTTCCGAATTTCATTTTTATATTAATTACCAAATTCTAAACAATTCTAAAATAATCAACTATAGTGCAACGGCGTTCTCGAGTAAATGTTCTAGCTCTTGTAACTCCATCTCCAGTTGGACTTGCAATGGTAAATGATGCAAAACCTGCACCTCCATGTCCTAAACCTGCGTAACTCGGTCCATTTTTTATAAAAATTGAGCAATTCATTATTCTTGCCATTTTGCTAAGTTTAGCAATATTCAACGAGTGCATAATTGCGGTATGTTTAAATCCATGCTCACATTCAACTGCCAAATCAATGGCGTCGTCAACATTACCGACACGAACAATAGGCATTACCGGCATTAATTGTTCTGTCCAAACTAATGGATGGTTTTTGTCCACTTCGCAAATCAATAAGCGAGTTGAAGTCGGAACTTCCAGGTTGATACGTTTGGCAATATATTCAGCATTTTTACCTACAAATTCTTTGTTAGCTGCCCCTTCATGTCCTTTACGGCCTGGGTCAGCAATGACAAGTTCGGTTATTTTTTTAATTTGCTCTTGATTTAATTCAACACAATTGTTATTTTTCATTTCAGCCTTTAAGTAGTCGGCAACTGAAGCAACAACTATAACTTCTTTTTCGCAAATGCAAATTACATTATTATCAAAACTTGCCCCGGCTACAATATCTTTTGCTGCTTTTGGAATGTCAGCGGTTTCATCGACAACACAAGGTGGGTTTCCCGGACCTGCTGCTATTACTTTTTTGCCACTGTTCATAGCAACTCTAACAACTGCCGGACCTCCGGTAACGACAAGTATCGCAATTTTCTCATTACTCATTAAATCTTTTGCCGATTCTATTGTTGGCTCTTCAATACAAGTAAGTAGATTTTCAGGACCTCCAGCATTTACAATGGCTTTATTCAAAAGATTTATTAAAAAAGCAGATACTTTTTTAGCAGATGGATGAGGATTAAAAACAACGGCATTGCCAGCAGCAATCATTCCTATTGCATTACTTATTATCGTAACGGTTGGGTTTGTACTTGGAGTAATAGAACCAATTATACCGAAAGGAGCTTTTTCAACGATTGTTAAACCGTGTTCATCAGAAAAAGCTTCAGGCATAATATCTTCAACTCCTGGTGTTTTATGAATTCCAAGATTGTTTTTAACAATTTTATCTTCATATCTTCCCATGCCGGTTTCTTCCCAAGCCATTTTTGATAAAACTTCAACATTTTCCAAAGAAATTTTTCGGATACTTGTAATAATATCTTTTCTAATTTCTAATGAAAGTTTGTTGAAGATTTCGTATGCTTTTTCTGCAGCCAATATGGCTGTATTAATATTCGAAAAAACTCCAATCGTATTGGTATTCCGGGTTTCAGGAAATATATTTAAGTCTTCAATAACCTCCTGAACTAATTTTCGGATATCATCTGTTAAGTTTTCCAATTTTGTTTCTCCTTTTTTTTATACAAAATGAGGTTTTCTGTTTGTCGATGAGGGAATATGACCTGTTACCACAAAAGATTTTATGTTAATAAATACAATAAATTATTTGATGTACACAAACTTATCATCTTCTGAAATTCTGTCAATAATCCCAACGATAAGTGCATCGAGTGGCTTGTTTGTTGTTATCAGTGTTTCTCGTGCCGAGGTGCTTTCAGAAATCATAACCATTTCGTCGTACCCGGCTCCAATTATATCAACTGCAACAATAAACTCCCCCATTTTTTCTCCTTTTTGGTTCGTTTTTTCGATGAGTAAAAATGGAGCTCCGTCAATATTTAAACTTCTTGTATTACTTACCACAGAACCTACAACTTTTCCTAAAATCATATTTTTTTAATTCTTTTGATAGGTATAAACTCCATCTTTTTCAATAATATCCACAATTGCAATAACGGCAGAATCTGTTGGCATACCATCAGTTACAGTAGTAAATCTTGCACTACTTCCCGAAACAAAAAAGACAATCTCTCCTGTTCCGGCACCGACACTGTCCATCGAAACAACAAAATCGTTTTTACCTTTTAGTGTAACAGGGTCAATTTTTTCTAAAAGTAATAATTTTATTCCTTCAATTTTTTCTGCTTTTTCTGTCGCTACAACAGTTCCTACTACTTTGGCTAAAATCATATTATTAAATAAGTAATTTCCTAAATATTTATAACGAATTTTTTAATTCAGATAAAAACAGGTACATTCTGAACTATAGAACAGAACGACCCATAATAAGCCCCAAGTTTATAAAAGATATAAACCAAACTATAATTAACAAGGAAGTACGGTGTAAAACTAAAGAATATAAAAAGTTAATCCAAATTCTCAGTTTAATTTTTAATACTCTTGTCTGCCGGTTATTTCAGCTAATCTTTTTTCTACGTTTGTTTTACATTCCAGCACTTCAGCTTCTTTACCGCCGATATATACTCTGCCAAATTTACCAAAGCCGAGAACTTCAATAATGTTGATGTTTGCTGATTTTTCTGCTTCATTTGCTGCAAAATAGGCATAACCTGCCGGTTCTATTTCTAAAACAAAAAGGGTATCACCTCTTAACAACATCATGCCATTTCTACTTCTGTTTATAAGTTGAGCATGATGATCTTCAACGTTTCGAATTAATTGGCTTGTCAATATTCTTGGTTTTATTCTATCGTCTTCAGTTTTTTCAATTGCTTTTAAAACTGCTTCTCCAGCCATTCTTGTATCTCCTTGACTGTCGGAATGAACTTCCAGCATACCATAAGCCCGTTCTACAATTTGCATACCAGGTGTAACATTGGTAGCTTTAAGTGCGACATCAGTTAGCGTATTAATTTCAATTCCGGGAGCAATTTCTATAATGCAACATGCCTGTCCTCCAACTGGTAAATATCCTTTAGAAACTGTTGAAAGATAGGAAGCCATCTGTAATTGCAATGAATCTAAAAAAACATAAGTTCTTAAATCAATCATGGTTTATTCTCCTTTTTTTGAATTTGTTATGCCCGAAAACATAACCGAATCCACGCTTTTATGTGGTCTTGGAATTACATGGCTTGATATTATTTCGCCAACCTTTTCAGCTGCTTTTAAACCTGCATCTACTGATGCTCTTACAGATGCAACATCTCCACGTACAATTACAGAGATGTATCCTCCACCGGTTTTTTCAAATCCAATAAGATCAACTTTAGCTGCTTTTACCATGGCATCAGAAGCTTCTATCATTGCAACAAAACTTCTAGTTTCAATCATGCCTAATGCTTTTTCATTTTCTTCCATTTCAATAGATTTTAATTTGTTAGTTATCATTTTATAAATGCAAAAGTAATTTAAAAATTTCAAATAATAAAAATATAAGTGCTATGACAAATATAATGTCGTATTTTATAAAAAGAATTGCGCGCCGATTTTCACGGATTAAGCGGATAAGAACGGATAATAATTAATCTGATTTAAAACCGATTTCAGTCATGCAAGCATGACTGATAAGACAGTAAATATCTAAATATCAATTTCAACTTATCGAAATTAAAATCCTTTTTTAATCCGCTATATCAGCGTTTATCCACGTGCTATTCTTCAATCATTTTTTATTCGATTATAAAACATTATTTAGTTCCACTTACTTACACCACATTTAAATCTTAATTTCTCATCTCACTTTATTAATAAGTAAAGTTTCTTAACTTTCGTCAAGATACTTTATTTTCATATTTTCAAGATGTCGTATTTTATCTCGCATGGTTTTTTTTATCATATTTTTTTCAAAGGCATCAGTAAGATTCACGCCAGTTTGATTGGCTAAACAAATCAAAACCCACAGCACATCAGCCATTTCATCAGCCAGATTGTAGGCAACATCTGACTCTTTAAACGATTGATCACCATATTTTCGGGCAATTAAGCGCGCCAGTTCTCCGACTTCTTCGGTCAATATTACCATGTTGGTTAACTCACTGAAATACCTTACACCAAAAGTCTGAATCCATTCGTCAACCTGCTGCTGGGCTTCTTCGATAGTTAAAGAGTTATTCATTGAGGCGGGCAATAATCGTTTCGTTTCCGGTGGTTTTATCGCCTACCTGAACAAAAATCTCTGAATCCATTGGAAGGTACATATCAACCCTTGACCCGAATTTTATAAAACCCAAATGTTCATTCAGATGACACTGCTTTCCGGCATGTGCATAGGTTACGATGCGCCTTGCTAAAGCTCCTGCTATCTGACGGACCAGTATTTGTGTGCCAAATGTGGTTTCAATAACGATAGTTGAGCGTTCGTTTTCATGACTCGATTTTGGTAGATAAGCGCCTATATGCCGTCCATTGTGATGGGCTGTTTTTATTACTTTTCCTTCGACAGGATACCAATTGGCATGCACATTGAATACCGACATAAATATTGAAACCTGAATGCGTTTCTCTCCAAAATATTCTATCTCTTCGGTAGGTTCTACTACTACAATAGTACCATCCGCCGGAGCTATTACCAAACCGGGATCATCAATCTCAAAAATTCGGGTGGGATTTCGGAAAAAGAAAGCAAAAAATAGCATGATGCCTGCCGAAAATATTGTTGCAATTGCCATGGCAACCTGCGGAAAACGCATGTAAATATACAGGTTAATAACAAACAGAATAAATAGTAATGTGACCAAAATAAGTCTGCCTTCTTTGTGTATCTTAATATATTTCATTATTATCAGTTATTATTTTTGCATATAAATTATTGTTAAAAAATGACCTCTCGTGTTATGAATTAATGAACAAAAATACATTAATTCTTTCAGCAATACAAGTAATAATATCAAACTTTTCTATTCCCACATATTTGTTTAACTTTGCATTACAAATAAAACGTATTCGGGTTTAATTAATTTTCGGTTTAACTTTCAAGTTCGATTTTATATAAATCTCATTATTTCAGTTATTTATTTATCCAAATTATTTATCGTTTATGAATTTATCTGAGCTTTCAGCCATTTCGCCTATCGATGGTAGGTATCGTTCGAAATCGGAATCTTATGCAAATTATTTTTCAGAATTTGCTTTAATACGTTATCGCGTTCAAGTCGAAATTGAATATTTCATAACATTGTGCGAAATTCCCCTTAAACAACTCGAAGGGGTACCTTCTCAGATTTTTTCAAAATTACGAACTATTTATATCGAATTTAATCAGACCGATGCAGCAAAAATTAAAGAAATTGAAAAAACCACAAACCATGATGTAAAAGCTGTTGAGTATTTTATTAAAGAAAAGTTCGATTTGCTTGGTTTAAAAGTATTTAAAGAGTTTATTCACTTTGGATTAACTTCGCAGGATATTAACAATACATCGGTGCCACTTTCGGTAAAGGATGCGTTGAATCATGTATATTACCCCGAAATTGAAAAAGTATTAATGATGTTGGACCGAATGGCTGACGAATGGCGCGATGTGTCGATGCTTGCCAAAACGCACGGGCAGCCGGCTTCGCCCACCCGATTAGGCAAAGAAATCAAAGTTTTTAGCAACCGGATTAATCAACAACTTGAAATGTTACGAAACACTCCGATTTCGGCAAAATTTGGAGGCGCTACCGGAAATTACAACGCCCATGTGGTTGCTTATCCCGCCATCGACTGGAAATTATTTGGAGATAAATTTGTGGCAGAAAAACTCGGTTTGGAAAGGGAACAATGGACGACCCAGATATCGAATTACGATTATCTTGCCGCCCAGTTCGATGCCATGAAAAGAATAAACACCATTTTAATAGATTTTTGCAGAGATATCTGGACTTATGTATCGATGGAATATTTCAAACAGAAAATTAATGCCGGTGAAATAGGTTCTTCGGCTATGCCGCACAAAGTAAATCCCATCGATTTTGAAAATGCCGAAGGGAACTTAGGAATGGCAAATGCTATTTTTGAATTTCTGTCGGCTAAACTTCCTGTTTCGAGACTGCAGCGCGACCTGACCGACAGTACTGTTTTGCGGAATATTGGCGTTCCTTTCGCTCATACACTCATTGCTACCCATAGTATTTTGAAAGGACTTAAAAAATTACTGCTCAACGAAACAGCAATTTACCGCGACCTTGACAATACCTGGGCTGTGGTTGCCGAAGGAATTCAAACAATTTTGCGCAGGGAATCGTATCCGCAACCTTACGAAGCACTCAAAGCGCTGACCCGAACAAATGAGGCAATTACTGAAACATCTATCCGCGATTTTATAAATTCGCTCGATATTGATGAACCCGTAAAAGACGAATTGAGGCGGATAACGCCCAGAAATTATACAGGAGTTTGATGTGGTGATTGGATGCTAGCAATGGGGCATGCCCCATTGTTTGGGTGATTGGGTGAATAATAATTAGTTTTTTAATTTTCTGTAACTCATTTAATTTTAATGCTTAAATTTTTCACATTGCTCAAGCGGTTTCTCCCGCCCTATAAAAAATATGTGTTTTTAAGTTTGCTGTTGAACTTACTTTCAACAGTGCTCAGTTTATTTTCCTTTGCTGCCATCATTCCTATTCTGCAAATTCTTTTCGGAATCGAAAAAACAGCAGTTCCATATCAAATCTGGTCATGGTCAGATAAATGGAGTGAAATAGGCGAAGCTGTGAAAAATAATTTATTGTATTTTGTAGAAAAAAATATTACACAGGTTGGAGCTATTACCGCACTGCTATATTTAGGATTGTTTTTGATAATAATGACGGCACTGAAAGTAGGAGCGTCATATTTTGCATCTTGGTTTCTTGTTCCTATCCGTACAGGTGTGGTACGAGATTTAAGAAACCGGCTGTATCATAAAATTATGAGTTTGCCCATCGGGTATTTTACCGAAGAACGCAAAGGAGATATTATGTCGCGCATTACCAGCGATGTAAACGAAGTGGAAGTTTCTATCATGAGTTCGCTCGATATGGTAATAAAAAACCCTGTTGTAATATTAACTTACTTAGTGGTAATGTTTGTAATGAGCTGGCAATTAACATTGTTTGTTTTATTAGTACTGCCCATCAGTGCTTGGTTGATCGGCCGAATTGGGCGGAGTCTGAAGCGGAAATCCACCTTAGTACAGGAACAAACCGGTGAATTGCTTTCGCAATTAGAAGAGACATTAGGTGGTTTGAGAGTAATAAAAGCCTTTAATGCTGAAACTAAATTAGAAAACCGTTTCGGAGCATTGAACGAGAAAATCCGAAAAACATTCACAAAAATTCACAACCGGTACAATTTGGCACATCCCGTGAGCGAGTTTTTAGGTACAGTGGTAATAGCTTTACTTTTATGGTTTGGCGGCACATTGATACTGAGCAATAGCAGTTCAATAAGTGCAGCGGGTTTTATTTACTATATTGTTATTTTTTACAGTATTATCAATCCCGCCAAAGAATTATCGAAAGCAACGTACAGCATCCAGAAAGGATTGGCATCGCTCGAAAGAGTTGATAAAATTTTTGATAGCCAAAACACCATCAATGAACCGCTCCATCCTGAAATAATACATACTTTTTCTGACAAAATAGAGTTTCGGAATGTGAGTTTCCGCTATCAAACCGATTGGGTGCTGCAAGATGTAAATTTAACCGTCGAAAAAGGGAAAACCATTGCTTTTGTCGGACAATCGGGTGCCGGCAAATCAACTTTAGTCGATTTGGTACCGAGATATTACGATCCCGAAACTGGAAGTGTTTTAATTGATGGTGTTGATATAAAAGAGTTTAACACAAAAGATATTCGCTCTCTTATGGGAAATGTAAATCAGGAAGCAATATTATTTAATGACACTTTTTATAACAATATTACTTTCGGTGTCGAAAATGCAACCATGGAACAAGTAATAGAGGCAGCAACAATTGCTAATGCACACGACTTTATCATTGCCACCGAAAAAGAATACGAAACCAATATAGGCGACCGCGGCAACAAACTTTCGGGCGGACAGCGGCAACGGCTTAGTATAGCACGCGCAATTCTGAAAAACCCGCCAATATTAATACTCGATGAAGCTACTTCGGCACTCGATACCGAATCGGAAAAACTTGTGCAGGAAGCGTTGGAAAATCTGATGCAGCACCGCACTACTTTAGTTGTGGCTCACCGCCTTTCCACCATTAAAAAAGCCGATGAAATCTGCGTACTACACGAAGGACGCATCGTTGAACGCGGAAACCATGATGACTTGCTACGACTTGATGGATACTACAAACGGTTGTATCTGATGCAATCGTTTTAGAAATTTAATAATTGCTTATTATCAATTTATTCTCACTATCAATAACGAATTGTAACACAAACAAGAATAAAACTTTCAAACTGTTTTGTTTTTTAAAAAATTGATTATCTTTGCCCTCGAAAGGCTTTGGTTTGAAAATAAACTACTCGTTTTGAATCATACGGAGTGCTTGCTTACCACAGGCACTCTTTTTATTAAGCGTTAAAATCTTTTTACTAAAAATTATTATTTCTATGCAAAAAATCAAATTTTACAGTGGCGAAAACGTCCCACTTGAACTTCACAAAGTACGCATTGTACAAAAACTCCATCTTGTTCCTATCGAGCGTCGGCTCGAAGCACTTTACGAAGGGGGTTTCAACACATTCAGGTTAAACACTATGGATGTTTTTTTGGATATGTTGACCGACTCTGGGACAAATGCTATGAGCGACAACCAATTAGCTGCCATGATGCAAGCCGATGATGCTTATGCCGGTTCGCAAAGTTATTTTCGTTTGCAAAAAGCGGTTGAGGATGTGCTGGGCAAAAAATATTTCTTGCCGGTTCATCAGGGTCGCGCAGCCGAAAGCATCATTTCGATTGCTTATGTGAAAAAAGGCAGTTTAATACCTATGAATTACCACTTCACCACCGCAATGGCTCACATCACCATTAATGGAGGTAAAATTGCTGAATTGCTTTACGATGAAGCTTATGTGATCAATTCGGATCATCCTTTCAAAGGGAATATGAATATCGAAAAATTAGAAGAAACGATTATCGAACATGGAGCTGTCAATATTCCGTTTATTCGTATGGAAGCTTCTACTAACCTGATCGGCGGTCAGCCATTCTCGGTACAAAATTTACGCGATGTTCGTGCTGTTGCCGATAAATATGGTATTCGCGTGATACTCGATGCAAGTTTATTGGGCGAAAATGCCTATTTGGTTTTGCAGCGTGAAGAGGAATTTAAAAACTCGAATATGACTGAGATAATGAAAATAATGACTGCCCAAGCCGACTTAGTTTATTTCTCAGCCCGAAAAATAAGTTCATCGCGTGGTGGCGGTATGTGTACCGACCGAATGGAAATATACAAAGAATTGGATGCACTTGTACCTTTATACGAAGGATTTACAACTTATGGCGGTATTTCCATTCGCGAAATTGAAGCCATGGCAGTTGGACTTTACGAAACCCAGGATGAAACCATGATTTCCCAAAGTCCTTCCTTTATTAAATATTTAGTTGATGCACTCGATGCTAAAGGAATTCCTGTTATTAAACCTGCAGGCGTGTTGGGTGCTCACTTAGATGCTATGCAGATTTGTGCGCATGTTCCGCAAACCGAATATCCTGCGGGTGCGTTGGCAGCTGCTTTGTTTTTGATTTCGGGTGTTCGCGGCATGGAGCGCGGCTCTATATCGAACCAGCGCGACGAAGATGGAAACGAAACTTACGCCGATATGGAATTACTTCGTTTGGCTGTACCTCGTCGTGTTTTTACACTCTCACAATTAAAATATGTTGAAGATCGCCTGAACTGGCTTTACGATAATCGCAAATTAATCGGTGGATTGCGTTTTGTTTACGAACCTCCGGTTCTTCGATTCTTTATGGGAGGTTTGGAACCAACGACTGACTGGCCACAGAAACTTGTAGCCAAATTCAAAGTAGATTTCGGTGAAAGTTTGTAAAAAAAATTGAACCCAAAAAGCAGCGTCTTGTCAGGCACTGCTTTTTTACTTTTATTAGGAGTGAGACTTGAAGTTGCACTCCGAAAAATACAGGAAATTAATTTTCTGCTTTGTTGTTTTTTTGCGACAGTTACATTTTTTGAATTATATTTTTTTCTACTACTTCGAAGCAGATGCAATAGTTTATTTTTACAAATAATAAAGAGTTGAGCAAAAATATTTACTGTTTCTTTATCAGAAAAAATCTTGCCTCCGCCTTCGCCTCCGCCTCTTTTTACAATTGTGGTCCTGATTGTATCAACGCTCTGCCTGCCTCGGTATCGCAGTATTGTTCGAAGTAGCTCATGTATTTTGCAGCAAGCGATTTGGCTTTTGATTCCCATTCAGCCATTTCGGTGTATGTTTTACGTGGGTCAAGTATTTCAACATCAACATTTTTTAAAGTTGTTGGCGTAACCAAATTCAGGATAGGAATTCTGACTGTTTCGACTTCTTCGATTGACCCGTCGATAATGGTATCGATAATAGCACGTGTGTTTTTCAACGATATGCGTTTTTTTGTTCCATTCCAACCGGTATTAACTAAATAAGTTTTTGCTTTGTGTTCTTTTATTTTTTCGGCCAGTACATGGGCATAAACGGTCGGGTGCAAAGTTAAAAATGCTTCACCAAACGCAGGTGAGAAAGAAGGAACGGGTTCGATGATGCCGCGTTCTGTTCCGGCTAATTTCGAAGTATAACCGCAAAGAAAGTGGTATTGAGCGGACTCCTCATCGAGTATTGATACCGGAGGTAAAACACCGAATGCATCGGCCGATAAGTAAATGATTTTCTTTGCATGTCCTGCTTTGGAGGGAGAAACAATTTTGTTAATATGATAAATGGGGTATGAAACGCGTGTATTTTCAGTTTTTGAATCTTCTTTTGAATAATCAGGAGTTCCGTCGGGTAAAACAGTTACGTTCTCGAGTAAGGCATCTCGTTTGATAGCGCGCCAGATGTCGGGTTCATTTTCTTTGCTTAGATCGATAACTTTAGCATAGCAGCCACCCTCAAAATTAAATATGCCATGATTGTCCCAGCCATGTTCATCATCGCCTATCAAGTAGCGTTTCGGGTCGGCTGACAGCGTGGTTTTTCCTGTACCCGATAATCCGAAGAAAATGGCTACATCGCCAGCTTCGCCTACGTTAGCTGAGCAGTGCATCGAAGCAATCCCTTTCAATGGCAGATAGAAGTTCATCAATGAGAATATTCCTTTTTTCATTTCGCCGCCATACCATGTTCCGCCGATAACTGCCATTTTTTCAGATAAATTGAAAAGTACAAATACTTCCGAATTTAAACCCTGTTCTTTCCATTTCGGATTGGTTGCATGCGAAGCATTCAACATGACGAAGTCGGGTTCGCCGAAGTTGGCTAACTCGAAGTGCGAAGGACGGATAAACATGTTGGTTACAAAGTGAGCCTGCCAAGCAACTTCCATGATAAAACGCACTTTCATGCGAGTGTCGGCGTTAGTTCCGCAAAAACAATCCACTACATACAATTTTTTATCGTGCGCTAATTGTTCGGTTGCCAAATATTTGCAATATTCCCAAACTTCTAAACTCACAGGTCGATTAATGGTACCATCCCACCACAAGTGTTTGTTGGTGAGTTCATCTTTTACGAAATATTTATCTTTTGGCGAGCGACCTGTAAAGATGCCAGTATCAACAGCTACTGCTCCGGTATTTGTTAATACGCCTTTTTCGTATCCTTCGTTAACAGGATTTACTTCATCGTGAAAAAGAGCTTCGTACGAGGGATTGTAAATGATTTCGAAATCGCCCGAAATGCCATATTTATTTAAATCAAAGGTTGCCATTTTTTAGGATTTTAAGGTTTGAAACAGTTTTTGTGAAATTTTTAAACATTTCTTAAATGTATGCAAATTTAATATTATTTTTGTTTCCACAAAAATTAAATTGACCAATAAATGTATATATATACTTTTTCCGTTTCGATTTATAACTCAATAAAAATATGAACATTTGCACCACTATAGTAAGTGTGGTTTTTTTTTAAAACAATATGCGTTTGTAAAATAAAAAAAAACACAAAAACAAAATATCTTATCAGAAAAAATATTTTTTTCGGTTACAATGTAAAAGTGATAACAATAAAAAATTGTATTTTTGTGCCAATGCTGTAAATAGCATCTATTATTTCTTAAAAAAAAAGCATCAATGAAAATCAATATAGTAAATCGTTCGAAGCATTTGGTGCCCGAATATGCTACAATTCATTCGGCAGGAATGGATCTAAGGGCTAATTTAACGGATCCGGTCATTCTTAAACCTTTGGAACGAAAATTGATACCCACAGGTTTATTTATCGAACTTCCCGAAGGGTATGAAGCACAAATTCGTCCCCGTAGCGGTCTGGCAATTAAAAAGGGTATTACCGTACTCAATTCGCCCGGAACTATTGATGCCGATTACCGGGGTGAAATATGCATTATTCTGATCAATTTATCATCCGATGATTTTGTGATAAATGATGGTGAGCGCATTTGCCAGATGGTTATAGCAACACATACAAGGGCAGAATGGACTGTTGTGGATGAACTCGGTGAAACAACACGAGGCGGCGGAGGTTTCGGACACACGGGTAAACTTTAAACGTGATTTTTGATGTGCAAGATGAAAATATGAATGGTAAAATGAAAATAAACAAATATATAATATTAGTTGCAGGACTTATTTTGTTAAGTTCTTGTTCTACATCGAAAAAACTGAAAATTGATCGTGTATTTCCTGTGCACCTGAACCAAGAATTACAAAAAAAGTTTGATTATTTTTTTTACGAAGGATTAAAACTAAAGGAGGAGGAAAAGTATGACCAGGCCTTAGACGCATTTCGTTTCTGTTTGTCTGTTGATTCGACTGACGCAGGTGTGCTTTCTGAAACAGGTGTTCTTTATGCTATCATCGGTTTAAGCGATGAAGCATTGAATTGCCTGAAAAATGCCGTGAAATATGACCCCGAAAACTGGTGGCATACTGTGCGCCTTATTAATTTATATTCGGAAACAAATGATAAAGAGAATGCGATAAAAATCGCAGAAAAACTCAAATCGTTGTATCCTAATAAAGAAGAAGTGCATAATATGTTGATTTCGTTATACAAACAAACAAAGCAATTTAATAAAGCAATTGCTGCTTTGAACAAGTTGGAATCACTTACAGGAATTGAAGAAACAATATCATTCGAAAAATTCAGATTGTATCTTGAATTGAAGCAACTGAAAAAAGGAATTGACGAAATTGATAAACTGATTAATAAATATCCTGCCGAATCGCGTTACAGGGTACTAAGGGGAGATATATATCTGCAACAAAATTTACCAATAAAAGCGTACGAAATTTACAGCAAGTTACTGATGGAAGAGCCCGTCAATCCTTATGTGTATGTTTCTTTATCCGACTATTACAATATTAAAAAAGAGCCTGAAAAGGCCATGGAGTCGATTTTGAAAGCTTTGAAAAATGAACAGTTCGGAGTGAATGATAAAGTTCAGATTTTAGGACAATATGTCCAGAATTTACTTCGAGATACAGCACGCTTTAACGAAACAGAATCATTGTTCAAATTATTGGTTGATCGTTATCCGCTTGAAGAACAAGTGCATAATTATTACTCAATTTTTCTTCAATTCAGAAAAAGAATTCCTGAAGCAATTTCGGCATTAGAAACAATGCTGAATATAAACTCAAAGAATGAACAAACGTGGATGCAGTTAATTCAACTGAATTTAGCATCGAAAAACTTCGAACAATTGGTTGAGATTGCCGACAGAGCCATTTTGAATGTACCTGAAATACCCCAATGGTATTATTACAAAGCAATATCACAATATCAGTTGGGTAAATATATCGAGGCAGTTCACACGTGCAAAACGGGGATAATGACTGTGAAGCCCGAGCAAAATGCGTTAAAAAGTGATTTTTACGCTCAAATAGCCGACAGCTGGTTTAAGTTAGAGATGAAAGATTCTGCTTTTATTGCTTACGAAGATGCTTTGAAAATAAATTCGCAAAATATTTACGTGATGAATAATTATGCTTATTATTTATCGTTAGAAAAGAGAGAGTTGAAAAAAGCGGAAAGAATGAGTGCAATAACTGTTGAAAAAGAACCAAAAAACAGTACTTATCTTGATACTTATGCCTGGATATTTTACCAGACAGGAAATTATGAGCTGGCAAAAATTTATATCGAGCGTGCCATTGATAACCTTGCGCCCGATCACGACCCCGGAGTAATCATGGAACATTACGGTGATATTTTGTGGATGATGAAAGATGACAGCAAAGCCATCGAAATGTGGCAAAAATCCTACGATTCGGGGAACGTAACCGATGAATTAAAGAAAAAAATTGATGAAAAAGGATGGAAACGCTAAGAATAAATGAGAAAAATGAATAAATCTAATTTTCTGTTTTTTTTAATATTGATTACTTTTGTAGTATCCTGCAAAACTACCCGAAATATTGCAAAAAAAGAAGTAACCACTGATACTATAAATACATTGATTAAAAATGTGCAGCTCACCCAGCCGGTATTTAAAACTGCAAATGTTAGTAAAATGGGTTTGATCATCAATTTTAATTCCCGAAAAATCAATGTAGCCGCAAGTTGTAAAATAAAGAAGGATTCCGCTATTTTTGTTTCGGTACAACCTATGTTTGGTATCGAACTGTTTAAAGCAGAAATTACCCCCGATAGCATATTGATTTTTGATAAAATGAACCGAACTCTTTACGCGGTGAGCTACACATACTTGAAGAGTAAACTTGGTATAAATGTAAATTATTTCAATATACAGGCTTTAATTTCAAACCAACTTTTTTGTGTTGGCAAAAGAGAAATCAGTTCGAAAGGATGGTCGTTTAATAAACTCTCGAACGGGAAAACAGAGATTGGGTTCGAGGTTGATAGACTGAATCAAAAAACGCTTGTTACCGAAAACTACCAAATCGAAAAAGTGCTTATAGGAGCAGCCGACTTTAAATACGAATTGACAACAGAATATACGAACTTTCAGTTAGCGGACAGTATAAACTTTCCGATGAAAATCAATATTTCGGCAAATAGTTTACGAACAAAATTCAGCTGTGATTTCAATATTGCTAAAGTCCAATTTAATTCAGATTTTACACTTACAACGAGCGAAAAAAACAATTATTCGCGTGCAAATATTGATCAGTTTTTTAAAAAATAATCAAATTCAGTTATGCAACAACTTATTTTCAATAGAATTATCATCGTCATCATATTGTTGAGTTTTTTTTCGTTTTCATTCGCGCAAACGGTTAAAGAGCTCGAAAGTCAGCGTGTGCAGGCGTTGGATCAACTTGAAACTATGAATAAAATGCTCAATGAAACCAAAAAATCGAAACGCAGCTCTTTAAACAAAATAACTATTATAACCAAAAATATTAATGAGCGGAAAAAGCTGATAACCAACATGACTACCGAAATTGACAAACTTAATTATGAAGTTCAACAATTAAGTCAGGAAAAAAAAATATTAGAAAACAGACTCAGTAATTTGAAAAAGGATTACGCTCGTTTGGTTCAAGAAGCCCATATTAATAAAAGCATTTATACGCGAATCATGTTTATTATGTCGGCAAAATCTTTCGATCAGTCGTACCGGCGATTGCGTTACCTGCGCGAGTATTCGGATTACCGTAAACTTCAGGTAAAAAAAATTCAGAAAGTTACTACCAGCATAGGCATTAAAACAGAAAGTCTGAACAAAACAAAAACAAGCAAGGTCGAAGTTATTAAGTTAAAAGAATCTGAAAATCAGAAATTAACAAAAGACCAGCAAAAAGAAAAAGTCTTGATGACTGATTTGCAGAAAAAAGAAAAAAAACTATTGGCTGATTTAAGAATTCAACAAAAAAAAGCCAATGATATCAACAATAGGATTCAACGCATTATTGCCGAAGAAATAAGAAAAGCGGAAGCAAAGAGAGCCGAAGAGGAAAGAAAAACTACCAAAACCGAAAGCAAAAGGGAAAAAACAGAGGTAACAACTTCAAAAGATACATCAATCGGTGCAAAATCGACAAGCACTGCAAGTTCAGTTTCAGTTATGACAAAAGAGGAAACACTCCTTTCAGGAAATTTTGCAACCAATGCCGGACGACTTCCGTGGCCAACCGAAAAAGGTTTTATCAGCGGGCATTACGGTATTCATTCACATCCGGTTTTGAAACATGTTACCACCAACAACAAAGGCGTTTACATCCAAACTCCTGCCCGAAGCAATGCCCGTGCAGTGTTCGAAGGTGAAGTTACACAACGGTTTTCAATTCCGGGGAGTAATAATGCTGTAATTGTTAAACACGGCGAATACAGAACTGTATATGCGAACCTTACCGATATATATGTAAACGTGGGTCAGAAAGTGAGTGCCAAACAATCCATCGGGAAAATTTATACCGATGATGAAAGTGACAATAAAACAGAACTGTATTTTCAGATTTGGAAGGGAAAAATTTTGCTTGATCCGGAGAGCTGGATTGCAAGATAATGACCCCCAACCCCCTGAAGGGGGCTTTGGGATGTCAGACAGATATATTTAAATATTTTTAAAAACAAACAAAACAAACATAATTCCACTAAAGGGGATAGGGGTCAATGGAAGAATTAAATATCACAAAAATAGTTGATTACGGCGATAGCAACATAATCACCCTCGAAGGGCTTGAACATGTACGTCGTCGTCCTGGTATGTATATCGGAAAATTGGGTGATGGAAGTCATGTCGATGATGGAATTTATGTGCTCCTGAAAGAAGTACTCGATAACTGCATTGATGAATACCGCATGGGAGCAGGTAAAATGATTGATGTGCGTATATCGGATGGTCATGTCGAAGTTCGCGACTATGGTCGTGGAATCCCGCTGGGCAAAATGATTGACGCAGTTTCGATAATGAATACCGGAGGAAAATACGACTCGAAAGCATTTAAAAAATCTGTTGGGTTGAATGGTGTCGGACTTAAAGCCGTAAATGCATTATCGTCAAGTTTTGTGGTCGAAAGTTTTCGGGATGGACAAAGTCGCAGGGCTGAATTTATACAGGGAAAATTATTGAACGACAGCGATATTCTTGATAATGGAAACGAACGCGGAACTTATCTATATTTCATTCCTGACGAAACACTTTTTACCGGTTACAAATATCAGGATGAGTTTATCGAAACCATGTTGCGTAATTACGCGTATCTTAACACGGGTTTGATAATAAATTTCAACGGAAAAAAAATACATTCGAAAAACGGATTACTTGATCTGCTGAACGAAAATATGACTTCGGATCCTCTTTATCCGATTATTCATTTAAAAGATGAGGATATTGAAATAGCATTTACACACAGCGACCAGTACGGAGAGGAATATTATTCGTTTGTTAACGGACAGCACACCACACAAGGCGGAACGCATCAAAGCGCATTTCGCGAAGCGGTAGCACGCACCATCAAGGAGTTTTATTCCAAAAATCACGAATTGACCGACATACGCAACGGGATTATTGCCGCAGTGGCCATCAGTGTTGAAGAGCCAATTTTCGAATCGCAAACCAAAACCAAACTCGGTTCACGCGATATGTCGCCTACCGGTGGACTTTCAGTTAATAAATTTATTTCTGATTTTTTAAAAAAAGAATTAGATAACTTTCTGCACCGCAACAGTGAAACATCAGGAATATTGCTGCAAAAAATTCAGGATTCTGAAAAGGAGCGTAAAGCCATTGCCGGTATAACCAAATTAGCGCGCGAACGAGCTAAAAAAGTGAATCTGCACAACAAAAAACTACGCGATTGTCGGTTTCATTACAATGAGTCGCTCACTAAAGATGAAAAGAAAAATGAAGCCATTCAAGGGTCATGTATTTTCATTACTGAGGGCGATTCGGCGAGTGGTTCCATTACCAAAAGTCGCGACGTGAATACACAGGCGGTATTCAGTCTGCGTGGTAAGCCGCTCAACAGTTACGGGCTTACCAAAAAAATTGTGTACGAAAACGAGGAATTCAACCTGCTTCAAGCCGCTTTGAATATTGAAGATGGCATTGACAGTTTGCGGTACAACAAGGTGATAGTAGCTACCGATGCCGATGTGGACGGAATGCATATCCGCTTACTGCTGATTACTTTCTTCCTGCAGTTTTTTCCTGATCTGATAAAAAAAGGACACGTTTACATCCTGCAAACTCCGCTTTTCAGGGTGCGGAACAAAAAAGAAACCATTTATTGTTATTCGGAAGAAGAACGCATGGCAGCAATGGCTAAACTTGGTGTAAACCCCGAAATCACACGATTCAAAGGGTTGGGCGAAATATCGCCGGATGAGTTCGTACATTTTATCGGAAAAGATATACGCCTCGATCAGGTTACACTGAAAAAAGAAGATGCCGTGCAAGATTTATTGTCGTTCTATATGGGAAAAAATACTTCGGAGCGCCAGAATTTCATTATTGAAAATTTAGTCGTTGAAGAAGACGTATAAAAATTTGCAATTTAAAAATTTACGATAGGATGTGTTTGTTTTATGAAATACATTCATTTAAGAAAACACACATTTAATGTCTGAAAATAAATATGACATTCGTACCGAAGGTATTAAATATGCAGGTTCGAAACTGAAAATTATACCCTACATTGCCGAAATTCTTACGGAATTACCTGATGTAAAAACAGTTTTAGATGGTTTTAGCGGCACAACAAGGGTTTCTCAGGCATTTGGAAGATTAGGTTATGACACAACTTCAAGCGATGTTTCAGTTTGGTCTGAAGTTTTCGCAACTTGTTATCTTAAATCAACAAAACAAGATAAATACTACCAAGACATTTTAGATCATTTGAATAATTTAAAAGGTTATAGTGGTTGGTTTACGGAAAATTACGGAGGTGAAGAGTCTGATATTAAGCGACCTTTCCAAGCTAAAAATACAAGGAAATTAGATGCTATTCGAGATGAAATTGAAACTTTAAATCTACTATGGGAAGATAAATGTGTTTTATTGACAAGTTTAATTTATGCTTTAGATTCAGTCGATAGCACTTTAGGACATTATGTTGCCTATTTATCAGCTTGGTCACCAAGATCTTATAATGATTTGAAACTTAAATTACCCATGCGATTTCCAATTTTGACTGAAAACAGGGTAATTAAAGGAGATATTTTTGATACAATTTCAAAAAACGAGTTCGATTTTGTATATTTTGACCCACCTTATGGTTCAAATAATGAAAAAATGCCTCCAAGTCGCGTTCGTTATAATTCATATTATCATATTTGGACAACGGTAATTCAAAATGATAAACCAACAATTTTTGGGAAAGCTAACCGCAGAGAGGATTCTCGAGATACCGTGGATGCTTCTGTTTTTGAGGAATTCAGAAAAGATAGTGATGGACATTTTATAGCCATGAAAGCATTGGGTAAATTAATTAAAGAAACCAAGGCACATTATATTTTACTTTCGTACAGTTCGGGCGGAAGAGCAACAAAACAAGAGTTGAACGATATCATTTCCGAATCGGGTAAACTACTGCGTGCTGTCGAAATTGATTACAAAAAAAATGTGATGGGCAATATGCGCTGGACGAATGAATGGATAAACAGCGACGGGAAATACCACGAATATCTGTTTTTGATGGAGAAATAACCGTGATTCTATTGCATATTTAAAAGATAAAAGTTGTAGGAATAATTTAATGTTGCATATTAAGAAGTGTGATTTTTTTTGAACGCAAAGACACAAAGCCGCAAAGACACAAAGAATATATTAACTTGGCGACTTAGCACCGTTGCAACTTAGCGTTCAAAAAAACGACATTACATTCGTAACATTACTTATTTGTGATTTTTGCAATAAAAAAAATCCAAAAATAAGATTCATAAAAACACATTCGTTATGCCGACAAACTACTACACTGAAAATAACTCGAAAGATTCAAACCCTGATCTTTATTTTATGAAACAGGCTTTGATCGAAGCTCAAAAGGCTGGCGAACGCGATGAAGTACCTGTGGGAGCGGTCATCGTTTGTCAGGGTAGGGTTATTGGTCGCGGTCATAATCTCACCGAAACGCTGACCGATGTGACCGCTCATGCCGAAATGCAGGCAATAACCGCGGCAGCTCAGCTGTTGGGTGGCAAATACCTTATTGATTGCACTTTGTATGTTACCGTTGAGCCCTGCGTAATGTGTGCTGGAGCATTGGGATGGTCCCAGATAAGTAGAATTGTGTACGGAGCCGACGATGAAAAACGCGGATTCACACACTTTGCACCCAAGGCATTACACCCAAAAACAAAAGTTGTATCAGGACTTATGGAGGAAGAGTGCAGTAAATTGATGAAAGATTTTTTTAAACGCAAGAGAGACTAATGTGAATAATGTAATGTGCCAATAAAAGAAATTACTAAGCATTTATCGGCACATTATATTATTGGCACATTGGTTAATATTTCAAATGAATTACCACCACTTCCGATTGGCTTCCAATGCGGTATTGCGGTCCCCAGAGACCGAGACCGGATGAAACATAATAATGCGTTTTACCTTTTTTGGCATAACCGTAACCTACTTCGTGAATTCGTTTTACAAACCAGCTGCCGGGGAAAAATTGTCCGTTATGCGTGTGTCCTGAAATCTGTAAATCAACATCATTCTCCTGCGCTTCGTTTAAATGATAGGGTTGATGATCGAGTAGAATAATCGGTTTCGACCTGTCAATGTCTTTCATTATTTCTTGCAGGGGCTTCCGATGTTTATTTGTCCTATCATCGCGCCCCACCAAATAAAAATCATTTTTCACAAGCAAAGCAGTATCACGCAAAACATGTATGCCCGATTCGTTCATGAAATCAGCCGAGGCATGAAGATTTTCGGCATAAAAGTCGTGATTACCCATAATAGCAAAAACACCCAGCGGGGCTACAATCATTTGCAACTCTTCTTTCATGTTCTGATCAATCAGCGGTTTCACCCCACGGTCCGAAATATCACCTGCAATAAGTACAATATCCGGGTTTTGTGAATTAATAAGTTTTACATACTTTTTTAACTGACGCTTATCAATCGAAATTCCAAGATGAATATCACTTACTGCAACAATTTTAATTTCTTTGTTGAGTTTTACCTTTTCAGTCGAAATGTCAAGTTTTGCAATTTCGGGATGATTAAATTTGTAATGTCCTACAGCCATTACCGAACCGATTAGCAACAAACTTGCCAGCATCGACCAATAGCGGAAAGCACCCATTCCTTGCGAAGCAAAATGAGTAAAATGGTTTGTCAACCGAACAAGCGATTATCTGAAAAACCAACAGCTTGATTTTGTTGTAGGTTTCAAAGTTGTACGGTCTAACCACTATTTCGATTGTTCTGTTTGTGATTCCTTGAAAGGAGATTACCCGAAGACGTTTAAGTTCACAAGTTGGCACGTTCAATGTCGTTGCCACGTAATTGACATTCTCGCCACCGAAGACGAATTCATTAATCAGCAAAAGAAAATCCTTGCCGGAGAAAAGAATCCAGTCATTCAATCCGAAAACGAAGTAACCGATCTACCGAAAGGTTTTACTAATTGGGTTGCAGATAATAAAGACCGTATTAGTGCAGCGAAAGAAAATGGAACGTTGCCGTATTTTTTGAGGGATAATGAAAAATCTATGTTTATTGACAAGGCTAAAAGTTTTGCTGCCAAATTTAATGATAAATCAAAAAATATAGCAAATGAAATAGGATGTTTTGTAACTAATGTAAATATAAAATCATTAACCAGAACGATAGAAAAATCAACCGCTGATTATGCTGGCGATGTTACGTTATGTAAAGATATTATTAGAAATACATTTGTCGTTACAGATAATAAGATAGAAAATACCATTAAAAAAATATCAGAGGAGTTTGATGTAGATAGAATTAAAAGACAAAGTTCAAAGTTAGGATATAGAGGAACAATTATAAATGTAAAAACAAGTAATAATACGTTTGCTGAAATTCAAGTTACTACACCGCAAGTTATTTATGGAAAGTCAAGCAATGCCATTGATTATATTGGAGAAAAGTTCTTTACGGAAATTAAAAAGTTATCTGGACTTGAAAACGGATTAGGGCATAAATTATATGAAGAATGGAGAAAGTTAGATGCATTAATTCCATTGCAATCAAAAAGAATGAAAGAGATAGAGAAATTGTCATCTGATTATTATTCTAAGTTGCGAAATTTAAAATTATAGTTATTATTTTTTTTATTCAAATATTATAGTTATCTTTACATACCAATTAATTTACTATAGTCGTATGGGAATCAAATATGTATATGATGCTTTTGAAGATGTCATTGTGAAAATAGACAATGGTCGTTACTTTATGAAGTTTAAGGGCAAACCTGAATTTGAAAGCTATAAAGAAAAGAGCAATGTACTTTGTGATATATTGTTAGACAATAACAAGAAGTATGTCACTAAAGACGAGTATGAAAAATTTTAAACTAAATAGCGGACAAGGCTTTTGCAATAGCAATGGCGCATGAAACAAGGCGGTAGGATGCGAGTGGCTGAAAAATGGTTTAAAAGAGATGCAGATTTGCATCTCTTTTTTTTGTGCCTTATCGCACTGTTTATATATGTCAACAAACAGGTTGTCAGCAAGTTGCCAAGTTAAACTAACTTAATTCAGCGAAAATAAATGTTCTTATTGCGTACACTTTCAATTATATTTTGTAGATTTACATATTAATTCAACACAAATTTATAAACAGTTAAAACTTAGAAATCATGAAAGCAACAGCAAAGAAACCGAAAACAACAGAAATGAAAACATCAGGTAAATCATGACAATGAAATACGAAAACCCTGCAAAGCTAAGTGTTTTTGCTACCGATGGTTGTAAATAATTTCCAAAAATCATACTTCCCAGCATCGACAAAAAAAGCAGTATGGAACTAATCAGATACAAAACTCTGAAATTTCCGGCAGGCTGCAATGCCTGCCAACCACGAAACAATACATAACTTAAAAGCGATAGAAGAAAAACAAGTGCGAAAACAAAAAAACCGTATTTCACGTGTAAATAATTTGTATTTAAGAAGTTATATTCAATTCAGATTTTATTTGAACATATTTCGTAAGCCAGATGATAATTCATTTCGGGTGTTGATCGTTGGTAAACCCAATTGGTGAACCTCAGTGTTGACCGTTGGCTTATGCTCGTTCTATGATCATTGTATAGGCTTGATTGCATTATGAAACGAAAATTGTATGATTTTGTTTTGCAAAAATACAAAACATATCCGACAGCTTTACAAAAATGCAACCAATTGCATTTATATATATAATTAAATATAAGCATATTAAAACTTGCGAATAAGATTATAATTGTTTTAAAATACCGAGATAATTTTTTAACTTTGCCACTTCAAATAAAACCTATTTGCAGTGAAAACTTTCATTCTTATTTTACATGTTTTTTTAATCGCATTTTCAACGCTATCGGCACAAAAAGTAGGTGTTGTATTGAGCGGAGGGGGTGCAAGAGGCATTATTCATATTGGAGTAATCAAGGCACTTGAAGAAAATAATATCCCGATTGATTATTTGGCTGGCACTTCGATTGGAGCTGTAGTGGGAGGAATGTATGCCATGGGTGTTTCGCCCGACGAAATAATCACGATTTTAAAATCAAATGATTTTAAAATCTGGTCAATGGGTGAAGTTGAAAAAAAATACATGAATTATTACCTGAGTTCAGACCCCAAGCCTAATGTGGTTGAATTGCCGGTTCGTTTCAATCGGGTGGTATCGAACCAGATTAAACCTAATTTTTTGCCCACCAACATTTTGCCGCCTCACCAGATGAATTATGCTTTTTTAGTTTTGTTTTCGCAGGTCAATGCTGTAACTAATGGTAATTTCGACAGGCTTTTCGTACCGTTTCGATGTGTGGCATCCGATATTTACAAAAAAGAAGGTGTTGTTTTTCGTCAGGGTGTGTTAGGCGATGTCATTCGGGCTTCGATGACTTACCCTTTAGTGTTTAAACCCATTGTGATTGATAACCGCTTATTGTTTGATGGTGGTATTTTTAATAATTTTCCTGTTGATGTGATGCGGGACGATTTTAAGCCTGATGTAATTATTGGCAGTAATGTTTCTAATCAACTTCCTCAACCCAACGAATCGGATATAATAAGCCAAATTGGGAATATGGTTATCAATAGAACCGATTTTTCGATTGACAAAAATGAAGGTGTATTGTTCGAATTTGAAAATATAAATATCAGTGGATTTGATTTTTCAAAAGTTGATGAATTAGAAAAAATTGGATATGACTCGGCAATGAGTCGCATGGATGAAATCAAAGCCCGGATTTCACGCAGGATGCCATTAAGAGAACTGACTGAGCTCAGGAAAGAGTTTCGTGCCCGATTCCCTGAATTGAAGTTTCAGCGAGTTTATATTGAAGGTGTTGATAGTTTAAAACACAGGTACGTTGAACAAAATTTTCATCACAATAACGAAGTTTTTAATATAGAAGACTTTAAAAAAGCTTACTACAAACTTATTTCGGATGATAAAATTATGGAAGTAGTTCCTCATGCCATTTTTAATCCATCTACAAATAATTTCGATCTTCATTTAAACGTAAAAATGATGGACAGGCTAAAAATACTTCTGGGTGGCAATATTTCCTCCTCAACTTCTAACCAGGCATACTTCGGGCTTATTTATCAGCATTTAAAAGAGTATGCTCAATCGGCATATTTCGATGCTCAGTTTGGCAGGATGTATAACGGGTTGGGGTTGGGTTCAAGAATTGAAGCACCGGTTAACAAAAACTGGTTTATGAAAGTGGCTTTAGTACTGCATAAATTCGACTATTTTGAAGGAAACGGCTTGTTTTTTGCCGATTACAGAGCTGCAAATTTCTCACAGTACGAAGCATATAGTAAACTTAGCGTGGGGTTTCCGTTATTTGCAAACGGACGTATGGAATTTGGTGTTGGATATGGTGCTTTGACCGACAATTATACGCAAAGCGCTGATACGCTCGTTTATTCATCAAAACTCGACAAGAGTATATTCTATCTTGGAAGTATTTTTGGGCGCGCTGAGAGCTCAACGCTCAACAACAGAATGTACGCCACAAATGGTCATAATTATACTTCATTACTTCAATTGATCACCGGTGTCGAAATTTTTAAATCGACCATAAATCCTTTATATAATATGTCAGGCGAGTATGACAACTGGATACAATTTTCAGGAAAAATTGACAACTACTTTCAAATAAGTCCCCAATTTACAATCGGTGCTTATGGTGAACTGGCTTTGTCTTCACGAAATCTTCTTCAAAATTATACTGCCAGCATCATTCAGGCACCATCGTTTCGTCCTACTCCACACAGTAAAGCGGTTTTTAACCGCGCTTTTTGCGCCAATCAGTTTGCAGCTATAGGAGTAAAACCAATATATCATCTGACTGATCAGCTCCATCTTCGCGCCGAAACATATTGGTTTATCCCCTATAAAACTATTTTGAGGGCATCAAATAACGCTGCTTATTATTCCGCTCCGTTCAAGTCATCGCAATTTCTTGTAGAAACTTCGCTTGTTTTTGATTTCAAAATTGCATCGGCGGGTTTGTTTGCAAATTATTACAGTGCCGGCACAAGTAGGCTGAATGTTGGAATAAATGTAGGAATTCTGTTGTTTAATAGAAAATTTACCGAATAAAAAATGTTTCGGAAATTTTGTATTGTCTTTTTAATGCGGTAAAGTTGTGTTACAGCGGTTTATTTGATTAGAATCAATGAACATCAAAATAATCCACCATAAATTAATCCCGAAACGGTAGCCATACTAATAACCAACAATACAAAAACCGCTGTTTTTTTTATTCCAAGAACTCCTCGAATTACCAGCATATTAGGCAACGACAACGATGGACCGGCTAACAACAGAGCCAGTGCCGGACCTTTGCCCATTCCCGATGTTATCAAACCTTGAAGTATTGGCACTTCGGTTAAGGTTGCAAAATACATAAATGCACCTACTACTGAAGCAAAAAGATTAGAAAAAAATGAATTGCCGCCTACCAATGCCACAATCCACTCATTCGGCATGATCCCTGCAATGGTTTTTCCATCATGCGTTGAACCCAACAAAAATCCCGCTACAACTACACCAATAGCGAGTAAAGGTAAAATTTGTTTAGCATAACCCCATGTTGAAAGTGTCCACTCTTTGTTGTCCGGATTCTTTTTGTCGAGAAGTGTTATAATAGTCAATGCAGCAATTCCCGCAATCATGGGAACTATCGGAATTAGTTCCCTATTCTGAATAAATTGATTTGCTAATACAATCGATGCACCGGTTGCCAAAGTAGCATAAAACACCCATTGCCATTTTATTTTCAGAATATATAGGAGTGAAAAAACCAGCTGTAAACTAAAAAACCCTGTAATAAACCATTTATAAGCCCACAAGTAATACCAAACGCTTGAAACATCTCCGCTTGAGGGTGCACCCCAGTTTGCAAAAACAAGAATCAGCACCAATGTGAAAAAGTGAAAAGATGTTTGCCATATAGGACGTTTCTCTGGTTCAAGTTCAATATTCTTTTGTTCATCACGCTTCGCTTTTTCTTCTTTTCGATAAATGAACGACATGATTACGCCAATAATCACACTGAATGAAATGGCTCCAATGGTTCGCGCCATACCCATTTCGAAACCTAAAATACGCCAGGTAAGTATAATGGCAAGAATATTAATAGCCGGACCGGAATATAAAAAAGCGATAGCCGGACCTAAGCCGGCACCGCGTTTGTGAATACTTGAAAACAGTGGTAATATGGTGCAACTGCATACAGCTAATATTGTTCCCGAAACAGCTGCGACCGAATATGCCAACCATTTTTGGGCATTAGCTCCAAAATACCTGAGTACCGATCCCTTACTTACGAAAACGGAGATGACGCCTGCGATAAAAAATGCAGGCAAAAGGCATAGTATAAGGTGTTCACGGGCATACCATTTTACAAGGTCGAAAGATGCTGCAACAGCCGTATTAAACCTCATACTTTCGATGGGAAGAAAAAATGCCGTACCGAATAATACAGTAATCAAAAGCAGCATCTTTAATTCGTGTTTTGTTTCCATTTAGTTTTTTGTTAAATAATTATTGTTCGTAACAATACGAACATTTTGGGTAAAAAAAATTTCTTGTGTAGCAATGATCGTATATGTAAGTCGAAACCATTAAAAAAAAACTTTATACGCGGCTTTTTGCATCGTGAATGCATTCAATATAAAAAAATCAGAGATGATTATAAGAAGAAAATCACCACATAATAAATGCCAACGCCGATAAAAATAACCGATACAACACGCCGAAACCAACGCTCAAAAACTTTTATCTGATTGTAAAGTTTTCCTACATTTCCGACAGCAAAAGCCAATAGCCATGCAAATAAAATAACCGGTAACCCGGTAGCGATAGCAAACAGCACCGGAAGATACAATCCGCTGGCACTGGCTACTGTTATTGGAATAAGCATAGCAAAATACAAAACGCCACTGTACGGACAAAATGCCAGTGCGAACGCCATCCCCAATAAAAGCGTACTCCAGTAACTTCCTTTGCTCTTTTCGCCAATCTTATCGGTTAAGCCCTGAAAACCCGGAAACTTAATTTTTATTATATCGAGCATTAACAACCCGATAATTATTAGTGCCGGACCTAATAATTTTTCTCCCCAACCCTGAAAGATGATTGAAATATTTATTTTGCCGGCACCAAAGTATATGATAACTGCCAGTCCGGTGTAACTTATAGCTCTACCCAGTGTATAAACTAATCCGTTGATAAAAACCCTGCGGTGATTATCAATATCACGACTGATAAAACCGATAGCTGAAATATTGGTAGCTAAAGGACAAGGACTGATGGCTGTCATCAGACCTAAAATAACAGCGGTTACAAAAGCGTATTGCGAATTTTCTAAAATGTTTTGCAAAATCTCCATCTTTCAATATTAAATGGTAATCCCGATAGCTATCGGGATAAATAGTAAATTAAATTAAAGCAAAGGATCAATTGTTTTCTTCAATTCAGCTCTCCATTTTTTTTGGCTGCTTTTGGCGTACATAAATCCTTTATCAGTTAAATCAATGCGTTTAGAACCGCTAATAATTAAGAGTGCCTGTCCTTCTACCTGACATTTTTTAGCAAGCTGTTCATTTTCTTTAGTATCCAGATTTATTGATTTAAAAGTAATCTGCTCCATTTTGAATTGTGAAGGATAAAGTGCTTCAATGGATGTTTTTGTTTCATTTTCAATAGCATTACAAGTTATACATCGACGGGTAAAATGAAAATAGTAAACCTCAATTTTTGCTGATTTAACCGATGGGTTTTTAGTTTTTTTGTCTGCAGCAATGCCGCTAACTGCAAAAAATGATATTGACAAAAAAAGTAATGTGGTTATGGAAAGTAACTTTTTCATATTCTGAATATTTTAGTTGTTAGTATTTCTTTCAGTTCTTCATTAGATGGGACACGTCCTTTAACAACAATTTTTCCATCCACTATCAAAGCCGGTGGTGAAATAACATTGAATTTCATAATTTCCATAATATCTTCCACTTTGGTAATCTCTGCACGAATTCCGTATTGTTCAACCACTTCGCGCGTTATTTTTTCAAGTAACTTGCACTTCGGACATCCAGTGCCCAGAATTTTAATTTTCATATTGATAAAAATTTGTGTGTTTAAACTTATTATTGACTGCAGAAAATGGATTTTTCCTGGCAGTTTTCAAAAAAAGCATTGAAATATTTTTGTGCTATTGTCCAGTTCTCACGATTGATGCAGTATTTTACTTTGGGTGTTTCAATTTCACCCTGAATCAATCCTGCTTCTTTTAATTCTTTCAAATGTTGCGATACTGTGGCTTTAGCTATCGGTAATTCGTTGTGAATATCTCCGAAATAACAACAATCCAACGTAGCTAAAAAATGTAGAATGGTTAGTCGTGCCGGATGTGCCATAGCTTTTGCAAATCGCGCAAGTTTTTCGTTATCAATTGTATATTCTTTGTTTTTGTAAGAATTCATTTCCAAATTGTATGAATTGATTGTTGTTCGCAAATATACGAACATTATTTACAATGTCATTATAAATTGACTCATTATTTTTTTTTACTTGTTTTTTATCATTCTGAATGTAAAAGGGTGAACATCGGTTAAAGCAAAACCAATCTGCGTAACTCGTGATTTCGATGTTTTGCATTTTTGTACATTCATATACCTTTAGATCATTTGACAATTGTTCCTTTCACCTCTCATTAAATTATGCTTATCTTTGCACCCGAAATAAAACACAGAATGAAACGAATAGGAGAAAGAATAAACCGCAAGCGGGAGATGCTGGGATTGCAACTTAATGATCTGGCTAAAAAGGTGGGAATAAGTTCAAGCGGATTATCTCAAATAGAAAAATCAAAGGCTTCCCCCTCAATATTTACATTGAAGTTAATTGCAGAGAATCTTCACACTACAGTAGGGGAGTTAATTGGCGAAAATGAATCGCTTCACAATAACCCTGTTGTACGGAAAGACGAATACAAATTTATTGAAAAAAACGTGAGTGGTACCGAAATTTATCTTCTTTCTCAACACGATTTGAGCAAAAAGATGGATACTTATTTACTTCGCTTGATAAAAGGGTCGGATATTGAAGGTTTTTTTAAGTATTATTCGGGTCAGATTTTCGGGTACATTTTGTGTGGTGAAATTCATTGCATTGTCGAAACAGAATCGTACACTTTGAGCGCAGGCGACAGTTTTTATCTAAACACAAAGCAGCATTACAAAATATTGAATAATTCGGAGTTGGCGGCTGAATTATTGTGGGTTTTTTCCGGTTCAGGATATTAATTAGGTTAAATTATGAATTATTTTGATTTAAAATTAAGTAACACTTCATTTATTAAGTAATAATTTAGTATCTTTGTGCCCGAATTCAGATAAATATTAAATTAAAAGCTGTAATTTTGTGCCGAGATGTTACAAAAATAGAAATAACCATATCTTTTAGTCAAATAAAAACGAAGCTGATAAAAACTCTGATTAAGACATTGCAATTAGTGATAAAAAGAAAATACTATTAATGAATCAGACTTGTCGAAATTTAAGATAGTGGTAAAAAGCAGTAATCAATATTGAAAAGAAAATCCATTTTTTAGTTAGGGTAAAAAGTAGTGAGGATGTAGAGAAAACCAAGAAATGTGATTTTATTTGTATGAATTTTTTGCTAAAAATATTCCTGTATTAAAAATCAAATAGAAAACAATAAATAATAATCAATTATGAATGACTTTTTTAAAACAATGGACAAAAAGCAGGTTTTTTTGCCTGAAGAAGTAAAAACCTTACTGAATGCATGTAAGAAGTTCACTGTGTTCGAAACAGTGGAGCAATTAGCTACAGCAGCAGTAGGAGGAGAAAACAGCAATTCCTTTGACGTGAAGTACGATGTTCCGGGAATAGGCGAATATACAGAGGCAGTTGTGCATAAGGTAACCAATGGTGTTTCGGCAAACTACACCGATGCATACATGCGTCGCAGAGACCCGGACACCATGTCGATAGCTGATGACCTACCAAGCGACAAAGAGCGTTTCAGCGATAAATATGGTTATAAATTCGATACCTTGAAAGAAGAAACTTTTGAATGGTTAAAAAATCAGGAGTTGGCAATATTTTTCTACTTTGCCGGCAATAAAGGCATAGGTATCGGTGGTATTGCAATTGCTCCTGCCAACGCCGGTTTCTTTGCCATGGGATTAGCCATGTTGCAGCACATTACCCCAATCGATCAACTGGACAGCAAATTTAATATTGATTCAGTAATTTATGTAGCACCTACCTTCCGCCATACGCATTTCAAAGGAAAACAAGTAGTGGTTCACAACAGAACTGAAAACAGACATGAAATTTATTCGTATAATCTTTATCCGGGTCCAAGCGCCAAAAAAGGATTATACGGAGCGTTATTAACAAAAGGCGAAAGAGAAGGATGGATTACCGCGCATTGTTCTTCGGTACAATCAGTTAGTCCTTATGACAATATTACTACATTCATGCACGAAGGCGCAAGCGGAGGTGGAAAAAGTGAA
This sequence comes from Paludibacter sp., assembly GCA_030653695.1. Taxonomy (GTDB): domain Bacteria; phylum Bacteroidota; class Bacteroidia; order Bacteroidales; family Paludibacteraceae; genus Paludibacter. The sequence continues at coordinate 42,336 of JAURYY010000189.1, forward strand.
ATGCTGCAACATATCTTGCGCGAACCAAACGGACAGGTATTAATTGGCGAAAACCTTGTTACATCTGAAAGACGCTTGATAAATCTTCCGATTTTCTCTTCTTTTAATCCAATTTCCGATGACATGGCATTATGTCACCCGAGCATTCAGAAACACAATGGAAAACTAACCATACTCGATGCCGAAAATGCCTGGTTTATCCGCGTTGACAGTGTAAATGACTACGGAGATGATCCATCGCTCGAAAAAATTACCATCAAAGCAGTAAAACCCCTGCTATTTCTCAATATTCAGTCAAATCCCGGAGCCACTGCGTTGATCTGGAATCACATTGAAGATGAGCCGGGAAACAGATGTCCAAATCCACGCGTGATTGTACCCCGTGATATTGTGCCCAATGTGATTGGCAATCCTGTGTCGGTTGATGTGCGAAGTTTTGGTGTACGCACTCCTCCAAGTTCAGCTCAACATCCAAATTATGGAATTGTAGGTCTTTTCCATTTGTTACCGCCTGCTCTGGCATGGTTGTGGCGTTTGGTTTCTCCTCGCGGACATGCCAACCCGAGCATTGTAAGTGCCGGAATTATGGGTTCCGAAGGGGTGGGCTCATACTGGCCCTTTGCCACCGGAAAAATGGTGACGCATGCCAACTTGTTGCTTGAGCAAATTTTAGCAACACCTGCTACACGTTACACTTTAGTTCCTAACCAGCATGTTGGGGTTTGGAAAGTAGGTTTTAAACCACAGTTGCTGATGCGCGAATACCTTACTCGACGCGGAAATGCAAAACTCAGAAGCGATCAGTATAAACCTGCACGCTGTCCGCTGTTAGGTTACGAATTGAATTATGTAACTATTGAGGGCGCAAAAATTCCTTCGCGTTTCCTGCAAGTGTATAAACAAGATGAAGTTGGTATTGAAGGCTACGATGCAGGTGCTAAAATATTGTATGATTTCTTCAGAAAAGAACTCCCAAAATATTTGACTCCAGAATTGTCGGAAACAGGCAGAAGAATAATTGAAGCTTGTTTGGCGGATGCTACCATTGAAGAATACAATGCAATCATACCCATGAACTAACAAATTTGAATATTTAAGCAGAAAAACCGCCGGTATCGAAATGAATGCAGAAATCTAAAATAAAGTTGCCATACAATTTTTTAATTTTTTGTTTTCTTACCGGTTTTTTTCTGCTACAATTTATTAAAACAACACTTTAACAAATTAAAGTGACAGTTCGATGTTGCTAAATAATTTAGAGGTAACCAAAATTACATTTTGTTAGTTATTATCGACGACGAAAAATTTAAATCAAGAAAGATTAACGAATGGTAATCGGAAAAGATGTTGACAAAGCTGCAGGTTTTATTCGCAATGGCGGACTTGTGGCATTTCCAACCGAAACAGTGTACGGGTTAGGTGCAGATGCACTTAACCCGTTAGCTGTTGCGGCAATTTTCAAGACAAAGAAACGTCCAACTTTCGATCCGCTGATTGTGCATATTTCCGATATAGCACAAATTGAGGATTTGTTCGAGAAGCCGATAGCTCCTGTAGTTTACAAACTTGCAGCACATTTTTGGCCGGGTCCACTTACCATAGTTCACCGCAAAAGCACATTAGTACCTGACATTGTTACCTCGGGAATGGATACGGTGGCTGTTCGTATGCCAGCCCATCCGCTGGCACAGGAGCTAATCAGAAAAGCGGGAGTGCCTGTGGCTGCCCCCAGTGCCAACCGTTTTGGGCAACTCAGCCCCACTCGACACGAACATGTAGTAAAACAAACAATGGAAATTGATTATCTGTTGGTGGGCGATTATGATATTATTGGCATTGAATCCACCGTATTGTACGTTGATAATGAAACCGTCAGCATCCTCCGTCCGGGATATATAACTGCAAAAGATATATTGGAACTTGATCGGAGTATAACCATCATCAATAAAGGCGAAAACTTGAAAGTATCTTCGCCAGGTTTGCTTAAAAGTCATTATTCACCATTGAAACCTTTGTATTATTTTACGAATGATATGCAGGAATTGCCCGAAAAGTCGGGTTTAATTCTTCATCAGATAAGAAAAACAGAACCGATTGCCGAAAAAATCATTTATACATCAAGAACCGGCAATTTGTTCGAAACAGCAGCTAATTTATTTACCGCCTTACACGCAATGGAAGATAATCCGGCTATTGATACCATATTTATTGAACCTGTACCCGAAACCGGACTGGGAATTGCTATTATGGACAGATTGCGAAAAGCAACATACCGCTATTCAAAAACGAAATAAACAAAAAATTGATAATTGGTGGTATTGCAACCATTAGTTTTTTTTAATACCTAAATTCAAGTGTTAAACGCAACTTTTAACAGATTGAGATTTTTTCGATTATATATTTTTTAGGAAAAGAGGAAGAAAGATTCCTTCCCCTTTTCACTAATGGAATAAATGTTCGACCTTTGCATCCTCAATCGCCA
>JAURYY010000190.1 GCA_030653695.1 Paludibacter sp.
ACCGGGTTTTCTTTAATTGCTTTTATTATTTCCTTGCTTGTAAATTTCTTGTAATCCCGAAGGATACCTTCTAAAGTATAACCATCCTGTGCACGAATTATCAAATGAACATGATTAGACTCCCGATAGCGTTCGACTGAGCTCACGCCGAAGTCTATCGGGAGCACCATGCAAAAATATCAAGTCCTTTGTTTTCCTGACAATATGCTAAATTCTTCACCAGAATATCTTTATACTCAATACGTGTCAGGGCATCTACCCAATTTAATACCGAAAAGGATTAAAATAAACTCCTTCAGGATTTCTAAACTTGTATTTACGGCTCATCCCAGTCTTTTTTTTTTAAATTTTTATATAGTTCTTATTGGCACGGATTACAAATCCGCGCCAGCAGGGGGAAGCTATCGGAAAAACCTAACAGGTTTCCGAAAACCTGTTAGGTTTAGCGGTTTGGGGGCTTATGCATTCCGGTTTGCCTATTATGATTTCTTTAATCAGCTACTTGGAGTGTAGCTTGGCCCTGGCTTGTGTCTTGTCTGTTTTATTCTTTAATCAGGATGCAATGTTGATCAGTACAGAAATCCAAAAAGCCACAATGGAATTTTATTGTCGAAACCATATTCGATATCATCGGCAGCAATAAAAGCATTATTTATATGTTGGATTTGTTTTTTCGTTTTCCCTTTTCCGCCAATCTCAAAAGTAATATCATTGTCGATAATAAAATCGCTTTTATCTGATATTTCTACCCTGTGTTTGTATTTAAGCTGGTTAACAAAAAAAGTTTCGCGCACATTACCTGTATTAACGGACTCAGATCCTATTGTATACATTATATTCGTGTTTTCAAGAAAAATCTTGTCCGGTTTTTGCAATATACTAATACCTTGTGCATCTTTATAAACTGAATATATCAGGTGTGCTTCGTTCAGGTAAAAAATATACGTGAGTAAAGTTTCGCGGTTAATACCAATACGTTCGCTTAACTTTGAAATATTGGGAATAAAGGGAGCCGATTGGGCAATTACAAGCAAAAGTTGTTTTAACTTTTTAACGTAAGCAATGTTCACATTTCGAAGCTGAGGAAGTTCAATTTCTAAAATCAGATTAATAACTTCTTCGAGTCGTATGTGATATAAATCGGGTTGCTCGTTAAAGAAAGGATAATATCCACCGTTTAAATAGGCTGAAAAGTACTTGATTGGCTTAATATCTTTTACAATTTGTTGCGAAAGCTCTTGATGTTGTTTTAATATCTCCTGTAAAGTGTAAGTAGTGAAATCAGTTTTCAACTCCATATTCAGGTATTCACGAAACGAAAGTCCCTGCATGGTATAAATTACTGCCCGTCGGCTTAAATCAGCGCGTGCATTCAGAATTTCGAGCAAGGAAGAACCTGTAAATACTACTTTCAGTTCCCTATAATCATCATAAATATTTTTTATTTCAACAGACCATTGCGAATATTTATGCACTTCATCCAACAACAGGTATTTTCCGCCCTGTTTGACAAAAGCATCTACCAAATCGGTTAATTTGTTGTCGCTAAACCATATATTATCTAAGCTGACATATAAACTTGACTCTATTTGGTCGGAAAGATAAAGTTTTGCATATTGCAAGAGTAATGTAGTTTTGCCCACTCCCCGCGAACCCTTTATACCGATTAAACGGGCATCCCAGTTTATCTGCGTCATAATGCTGCGGACAAAACCGATTTGTGTCTGCGCTAGTTTTCTGCGATATTTTTCAATCAGTTGTTCCATTTCCTATTACTTTGTGGCACAAAGATAGCATAATTGCTATGTGTAACCAACAAAAATTAAAATTATTTGTATGCCAGAACCTACAATTTAAGTTTTCAATTGTCCCGATGGTTATCGGGAGAATAATTAAAAAATACTGGTTATCTGCTTAGAGCAAGTTGTTAATAAATAAAATTATTTTTTTAACTCTTTTGAACGCAAATTCGCTAAGGCACAAAGTCGCCACGAAGAATTTACTATAAAATATAGCTAAGTATCTTATTCACTTAATGTTAAAAAATATTCCTTATTAATCAGTAATGCCTTCTATGCTTAATTTAAGACAGTTTTTGAAATAAAGTTTATTTCAAAAATAAACACTTGTTCTAAGCAGATAACCATTTAAATTAATTATGAAAGTTAAGAAAAAAACAAACATCGACTTCAAAACTGTTTTAGTTATAGTAGTAGGTTTTACTTTAATGTTCATTATCTTTGATTGGAAATGGGCGCTTTGGGTGGGTTGGTTATTGGGTTTGTTTTCTTTGCCTTCAGTCAAATTTACTCGTATTGTTGAGTTTTTATGGATGAAACTGGCTTTCGTATTAAGTAAAATTATTCCGAATTTATTATTGTCTGTCTTATATTATTTTTTTCTGACACCGTTAGCATTATTATCCCGAGCATTGTCAAAAAGAGATCATTTAAACCTTAAAAACAACCAATTAAGCTTGTTTAAAAACGTAGACAAAGTAATACAGAAAACTGACTTTGAAAAAACCTGGTAAATCCCTGTTATGCCAAAACTATCGATAATTACTATTAATTATAATAACTTTAATGGTTTGCAAAAAACCGTTGAAAGTGTTTTATCGCAAACTTCAAAAGAGTTTGAATATATTATTGTTGATGGTGGTAGTACAGATGGGAGTAAGGAGTTAATCAGTCAATATGCTGAATTGAATCAGAGTATAAAATGGGTCAGCGAGAAAGACTATGGAATATACCATGCCATGAACAAGGGAATCGGAATGGCTGATGGCGAATACCTGCAATTCCTTAATTCGGGCGATAGCCTTGTGAGTAAAGATGTTACCCGCAATATGCTTGCTGTTTTGAAACCCGAATGTAATATTCTTTACGGAAATATGTTAAAATCGTTGCCCAAAGGATTATATAGAGATAAAAGCTTTAACGGCAAGCAACCTACTTTTCTCGATTTCTATTTCGGTACATTAAATCACTCGCCTGCATATATCCGAAGGACTTTGTTTGACAAATACGGTTTGTTTGATGAAAATCTGAAAATTGTGTCGGACTGGAAATGGTATTTGAACGTAATTGTTCTTTCTAAAACCAATATTAATTATACGAATATCGATGTAACTTTGTTCGATATGACGGGAATAAGTACCCTAAATAACAAACTTGATAAAAGTGAAAGAAGAAGTGTGCTCGAAGAAATTATTCCAGAAAGAATACTTATGGATTATACCCAATGGGGCGAAACAATCATTATGTTTGAGCGTATTAAAAAATTTCCGGTTATTTTTAGCTTACTGAATTTTATCGATAAAGGACTTGCATGGATTGAACGCAGAAATAACAATAATTATCTAAAATAAAGGGAAATGGATTTGACCGGTGAAAGATATATGCCTCAAATGAAAGGTATTATTGAGCTTGAACATTTAAATAGATATTATTTTGTAGTGAATCAGCTCGATTTATCTGATAAAATTGTTGTAGATTTGGCATCGGGCGAAGGATATGGATCAAATATTCTGTCAGAATATGCTTTAAAAGTTATCGGTATCGACATCAATAACCAAGCCGTTGAACATGCAAATTCTGTTTACTCAAAAGAAAATCTGAAATTCATTCAGGGAGATGCGGCAAAAATTCCCTTAAAAGAAAATTCAGCAGATGTTTTTGTGAGTTTTGAAACCATCGAACATCACGATAAGCATGAACAAATGCTGACAGAAATTAAAAGAGTTTTAAAACCGGACGGAATACTGGTCATGTCATCGCCTGATAAATATTATTATACCGATTTGCCAGATTATCATAATCAGTTTCATGTGAAAGAGCTTTATTATGATGAGTTTAAATTATTAATTGCTAAGTATTTCAAATATAATGCTTTTTATAGTCAAAGTGTATTTTCAGGTTCAATAATTACTGCTGACACTGAAATAGTTTTGAATAAAAAACCTGTTTTAACCCGATTTAACAAGCAAACCAATCCCTTTACTCCAATTTATAATATAGCAATAAGTACAGATTCTGAAGGGTATCAACCTGAGTTGCTTCATGTTTTATATGGCGAAACAGAAAATGTTTTAACAGATGAAGATATTTATAAAGCTCAACAAAAAATCAGATCTTCAGTTGAATATAGATTGGGTCGTAAAATTCTGAAGAGATTCGCCTTTTTAAGAAAATTCATCAAATAAAGTATAGTATATTTGATAATATTAATTTGAATAAAATGATAAGTGTTGCATTGTGTACATACAATGGAGAAAAATTTATTGAGGAACAACTGAACTCTATCCTCAACCAAACTTTGCCAGTCGAAGAGATTGTAATTTGTGATGATGGATCGACAGATAACACTTTGAATATAATAAACTTATTCGAACAAAATAATCGTAATATTAAAGTATTCCGCAACAAGAATAATCTGGGTACAATAAAGAATTTTGAAAAAGCGATTTCACTGACTTCCGGAGATATAATTTTTACTGGTTATCTGCTTAGAGCAAGTTGTTAATAAATAAAATTATTTTTTTAACTCTTTTGAACGCAAAGTCGCCACGAAGAATTTACTATAAAATATAGCTAAGTATCTTATTCACTTAATGTTAAAAAATATTCCTTATTAATCAGTAATGCCTTCTATGCTTAATTTAAGACAGTTTTTGAAATAAAAGTTTTTAAAGTTTATTTCAAAAATAAACACTTGTTCTAAGCAGATAACCAGGCTGATTTGTTTTGTGAATAATACAATACTGACATTTTTTTTGAAAACTTTCTTCGTAATTCAGAAATAAATATTATAATTTTGCAAACCATGTATTTCTTTTAAAAAGTATAGCCCTTTAATTTTGGATTAAATAAATCAACTTTAATGAAATTCAAATCCCAAAAGTCATTAAAAAATCGTATTTACCGTTCCGACTGGCATTTAACCCGCCCCATGGGCATTATTTCTCCATCCGATATTTATTATTTGCAGTTAAGCAATAAAATTCAGAAAATTATTGAACTAACTTCGAATAATGAAATTTTTACACCCACAATTAGTATAAAAATTTCGGTAAGTATTGCAGCATATTTCGAAGATGTAATTTCAGGATTTGGTTTATGGAAAGCATTGACTGTAATTCATGAAAAAATGTATGGAAAATATCTCCCATTTTACCAGATATACGATGATGAGTATTGTGATGATGAAATAAATTGTGAAGATGTGTTGTTTTTAATCTGGTGTTATTTGCAACGCGATGATATAGATAACGATAAATCGAGATTTCTTAATCCCGAAAATCCTTTTTTAACGATTTTAGCTGATGAAATTTATGACTTATTAAATAGTGAGTTCGAAACAGCCCCTGCAAACGAAAGTGTGTATAAATATCTTCATACTATCGATTGTACAAAGGACTTCTTGTCGTTAAGGGAATTGCTTGGGTGGTTGCACTACGATAGCTATCTTGCATTATCGTACCCAAGACAAAACATGCTCAAACAATTTGAAATTTTTGAAGACGAAAATATTGATGAATTTTTCAATAAAAACGAAGATTTACTTAAATATTATCTTGAAAAATCGCTGATATTTAGTTCAAAATGCTCTCCGTTAGCTATTTATGCAAAAGATTGGTTAACGGAAATGTATCGCGATACCCACAAGGAAGAGTTAGTTAAATCTATTCAATTTAAGCAAATTGATAATTATCATATTGTCGATAACGATAAAGATACGATTAAAATTATAAATGCTGATAACGAGGAATTTGTTGTAAGTATAGACTCCATTAGTGAACCGCCTTCGTTTAAAGAGATGAACATTATAATGTGCAGTATTGTATTTTTTAAAGGATTGTGGCATGTAAATGGTTTAGCTTCGTTTGCAAGCGATAAACGCAAACTTGAAAGAGAAGAGGATAAAAATAAAATCAGGGAAAATAACCAACAAACTTACGAATTTGTTATAAAGAAAACTGAAAACGCCATACAATATTTTAAAGATGCCGATGGTTTGAGTAGTTTTTTATTGAAATTATTTCCTAACACAGAAAAGGATAAAATTTTACCTGAGAATTATTTAAAGCATACTGATATTGTTACATTTGTTGATCCTGAAATCGGTTTAACCTTTTATCCTGACATTGCAGTTTTTATTAAGGATAAGAATAATCCCTGCTATGATATAAAAGATGTAGAAACACAGGGTTTGGGTATGTTGACAGGGTATTTCGGAATATCTGTACAATTGATGAAATTTTTGATTAAAAATAATTTGCTTTCCGACATTTCGCTCAAATCGTTATTGGGAAAAGAATATGGCAATAGGCAAATACAGGAAAATATTGAGTTTATTGTGCGTTTCTTTCAACCTGCTTTGTACCCGTGAATTTTCAATTGAATAGCAGTTACTAAATAATTGTCAAAAATTTAATAATTACGCTTTTAAAAACAGCAATCAGATTATTTTTAATGACTATCGGGTTTTGCACCCAACATTCGTTTTCATGTTTATTTATAAGTGAAAATAATTGAAATTGATTTCCTAATGCTTTCTACACCGTAGGTGTAAGCTGTACATAACCCCCAGTTTTAACTGGG
>JAURYY010000191.1 GCA_030653695.1 Paludibacter sp.
CTTTATTCCGTTTTTTACTATGTTTTCCCCTAAGCAATCAGGACATTTTAGTGTAATCTCTATCTTCATATGGCTTTAAAAGAACACTAACGTATTATCACAAAGAATATTATGTTATCATACTTTTTAAAACACCACCAAGCCTCGAACGCTAAATTGGAAACTTTGAAAAAGAAGATTTCCGGAATCAAACAAAGCGCGTCCCATTTTAATATTATTGTTGTAGGTAGTTACATTTACATTACGAACATTATAAACATGGTCCATATATTTAACAGCTTGCAAATGATTAAACATCGAAGCCAATAATCCGGGAAATGTTTTTTTAATCCAATCATTCAGTAAAAAACAAAAGGAATTGTACGAACGCATTGTATTTGGACGTAATTCCTTTGTTTTTTCTTTTAAAAATAATTCGGTAACGCTCAAAAGTTTTTCGTACATCCGCGCATCTTCACCCACAAAAAACGGATTCCAACCGCCCGAAAGTTTGATGTTTAATGTTTCAATCATTTTTGAAACATGCAAACGCGCATCCTTAACCAACTTATAACGAGTTACAAGACGCGACAATTTTAATCGTTTTCGCGTGAGTAAGTGGGAAGTAGGATGTTCTATGTAGTACTCTGTCAACCATCCTGATTTATTTTCTTTCAGCACAGCCGGCAAATATGAATACTTGCAATATACGGGGGTCGGTGAATTTTGAGTAGTAGGCATTTTTTTTTACGATGATTGTATTAACCACCGTAAAAAAAGTTAAAAAAGTAGACTGATATTATTAAAACACAATAGAGCGATAATCGATTGATTATCACTCTGTTTGATTAAAATTGTGCGGCTGAAGGGACTCGAACCCCCACGCCTCTCGGCACCAGATCCTAAGTCTGGCGCGGCTACCAATTACGCCACAGCCGCATGTTTTTACTGTTAGCGGGTGCAAAGATACATTTTTTTTATGTTTTCGCAAATATTTATTTGATTTATTCTAATCCGCAGATTCAAAATGCAAATTGATAAATTAACTAAACACACATTTTTTTTAAAAATCAATACACTACAACCTTGATTACTAACATTTATATACGAATAAACTTGGGCAACAATTTATATTTCATTTAAAATTTGATAAATTTGACCCGAAAATAAAAAAACAGAAAGTAGAAAAAAGAAACGAAATACAATTAATTTTGTAACTTTGCATTCAAATAAATAAAACCACCAAAAACAACTCATAAAGCATTATTATGGAACAGCAAAATCAGCTAAACATCGACCTTTCGCCCGAAATAGCAGAAGGCACCTATTCAAATCTGGCAATAATTTCGCATTCAACTTCCGAATTTGTAATAGATTTTATCAGAATCATGCCCGGAACTCCCAAAGCAAACGTAAAATCAAGAATCATTCTTACACCTGAACACGCCAAAAGGCTTTTATTTGCATTGCAAGAAAATGTATCCAAATTTGAAGCGCAAAACGGCAAAATTAAAATTATAGACAATCCTTTCGTTCCACCTGTACCCATGGGTTTTGGAGGAGGAGAAGCATAATCAATTCATAATTCATAATTGTCCCTTCCCTATAGCTATCGGGAATCGGGATGATAATTCATAATTGATGATTCGTAATTCGAACATTGTATATGCAGTAGATTTACAAACTTTCAAATTTTTCAATTTTTCAATTTTTTAAACTTTTAATGAAAAGAATATTTTTTGCGCTTTGTATGTGTGTTGGGTTTCAATTTGTACAAGCACAAATAAAATCCGGTGAATCATTGGTTTTTGCCGCGTCATACGAGATAAGCGGATTGATGACCAATATTGCACAGGTTACTTTACGTACCGAAAATATCAGCACTTCGAAAAATACTTTTCTGCATTTAATTCTTGAAGCAGAGACTTTTAATAAATGGGATTCATTCTTTAAAGTGCGCGATTTATACGAATCGTATGTAAACCCTGCAACTTTAAAACCAAGCATGTACAAAAGAGATATTTTAGAAGGAAATTACACCAAAACAGAAAAATATATTTTTAGTGCTGATGGCAAAACAATAAACAGCACATCGAAAAAAAGAAACCGTGCCGAGTTAAAACGCACTTTCAATATTGGCACTTCGACTCTTGATGTGGTTACGCTGATATATAAAATCCGCACCGTTGACTTCAGTAAATTGAAACCCGGACAATCTATTGCTTACACAATTGTTTTCGATGAAACAGAATATCCTGTCACCATCAGGTTAATGGGCACCGAAACCGTATCAGCCGGCAATCTTGGTAAAAAAGAATGTTATAAACTATCAATCGGTGCAAAAACCGACCGACTAAAAGGCACAGATAAAAATTTGATCTGGCTCAGCACCGACAGCAAAAGAATTCCCTGTCAGGTTAAATTCAGTATTCCGGTAGGCGTGGGTCAACTTAATTTATCAAAAGCAAGCGGAATATAAATTTACACAACAGATATGAGAAAATTATTAATTATTCTGTCCATAATATTCACAGTAATAGGTGTTGTTTTTACAATACTTCCTATGGGTAATATTGCACTTTTCCCGACAAGCATCGCCATCGTGCTTTCAGTTTTTGCAGTTATTTTTTCGAAAAACAACAATAAAAAACTACCGAAATGGATATTGGTTTTATCTACTGTAACTTTTCTGGCTGTAATCGGCAAAGATGTATTTATAAAAGATCAGGTTGCGGTCGATCAGCAGTTTATTGAGAAAAAAGAAGAATCGAAACAAGATGCACAAAAAGAGTTGGAGGGATTGGATGAATTGCAGTAACGAACTATCTTATGATATTTTTTTTATTTTTGCTTCCAAAAAATTTATAAAATATAATTCCTTTCATTCTTTCGATATATAATAAAGGATGGCTTAAAAATGAAATAATTTGATAATAAATAAAAAGTAAATATCGCTTATTATTTCTGTAAGCAATTGACAATCTGTAATATGCATGCCAACTATTTGTTAAATACCGATGATATTCAACGGGCAATATTTTTATTAAATTTTCTCTGATTACAAAATCAGCTTTCCATCTGTCAACTAAATTTGCAGTATGTGTTACAGAATTCATATTTGTACGATACGCTGCAGTACATTGATTCAGAAAATAATAATCACCTTCCAGATGTAAGAAAATCCACAACAACCAATCACCAAAATAAGAATTAAACTGATTTTGCATTTTCGGCGTTATACTTTTAATTAATTTAGATTTAAACATCGCTGTAGGTGTATAATAATGATGATCGTTTTTAAAAAAATCATGTAAATTATAAAATCCTTCCTCATTGACAGGGGGTGTAATAAGTTTTTCTTTTTCAATTGTTCTTCCATCCATATCACAAGTATTGTACTATGGAGAAAGAACAATTCTTCGGCTTTTTTTGTTAAATAATTTTAAGGTTAATTTTTTGTGTTTGTTCTTCAATCTGTATATCTTTGTGAACGAAACCTAATACATAATATTCAAAATTTGACAATAAAAAATGAATATATGAATACAGCCATTGTAATGCTCGGAACAAATATCAATCCGGAAGAAAATCTGGTTCATGCAAAAGAAAGATTAAGCGAGTTTTTTGAAATACTCGATGAAAGCTCTGTCCTCATTACAAAACCAATTGGCAAAAAATATCACACAGATTTCCACAATCAGGCTGTAAAATTATTATCGGATGACACCTATAAAGAAACCGAACGCCTATTCAAACATGTCGAAAATGAAATGGGACGCTCAGCATTAACCAATTTGCGCGGTGAAGTTCCTATTGATATTGATTTAGTTTTCTGGAATGGCGTTCTGAAAAGAAGCGATTATGATCGTTTCAGTTTTGTACGACAATGCATCGATGAAATTAAGGATAACGTAGAGTTGATAAGTTAGAATAGACGGTTGAGGTTTGAAGAGTTTGAATGGTTTGAAGAGTTTGTCCCGATAGCAATCGGGATTGAAAATTCTTTGTCCACTTGTTTCCTCGTCTACTTGTTTCCTCGTCCACTTGTTTCCTTTTTTGCATTTTCATTATTTTTGAGTAGCTTTGTAGTCTTTCTGACAATAAAAAACTAACAAAAAATAACTCATTGATTATTATGAAACATTTCCCTCCTTCAGAGCT
>JAURYY010000193.1 GCA_030653695.1 Paludibacter sp.
TAAAAGTTGAGTTTAACACTTGAATTTAGGATTTTAATTCTCCCTGGTGCTAAATTGTATCTGTCCGAAAACACATAATCATCCGGATGCAGCTTTTCAATGTCTAAATACCTCAAATATTTTTCTAATGCAATGGGTATAGTTCTTAAACTGGAATTTTTATTTTTGGTTTCAGCCTCAAATATTATGATTACATTTTTAATCAAATCAAAATGTTTTCTCTTCAACTCCATTAAATCATCCGGCCGGAGCAAACAATAATAAAGCATCATGCAAGCAGCCAAAAAGCGGGGATGGGTGCTTTCGAGCTGTACAACGAGTTCGCGAAGTTGCGACCTGTCCAATGCCCGCCGTTTTTTATGTATTAATTTTTTTGATATGGTAGGTATGGTTTCAAATGGATTCGCGGCTATATAATCAAAATCCTGTATCCACTTAAAAAACCGGCGGTAAAACAATAAATGATTGTTATACGTGCGATGTGAAACATGGTTGTCCGATTTGATAAGTAACATGAAATCAGATGCCTGCCGTTTTGTAAACGACCCGCAATACATATTTTTATCAATTTTGGTGATATGAAGATTAAGTTTCAGTAAAAAACTTTCATACGATCTGACAGAGTTTTTTTCAAGTTCCTTAAATTTTGCGCGTTTGTAAGTTTCAATAACTTCGGTAAGTAGGTGAAATTCTTTAGTTCCTTCAGGTGTAATAAAAGGATTCCATCCTGTTTGTAGTTTAATATTCAATTCTCGAATTAAATTGCGTGCAAATATTCTCCGTTCCGGGATCGATTTAATTCTGTTAATTTTTATCCGCTTTTCTACAATTACATCCGTAAACGGATTTAATATGTAATAATTTACATACCAAACACCGCCTACATGCAAAGCCGCCGGATAATAAGTTATTATGTGATTGGGAAAAATTTGAGGTATGGACATTTTTTTTTTACTATGAACAACGCCCACAGTAAAAAAAAAGAATGCCTATTTTGTGCCGATATTTTTAAAAAAACTCCTAAAAACCTTTACAGTAAATCGTTTCAGGTGATTTCGTGGAGATTACCGGACTCGAACCGGTCACCTCGACACTGCCAGTGTCGCGCTCTAGCCAGATGAGCTAAACCCCCGAAGCTTGATTTTGAAATTGCGGTGCAAAGATAAGGAAGTTTTGGAAATTATGCGTACTTTTGTCTTAAAATTTTATTAGTTTATTACAATAAAAAGCACAAAATTTTAAATTGTAAAATTTATAAATCGAAGAAAATCATGTAATTACAAAGAAATTACATCATGTTTTGACTGATTATGTTCCTGAATAATAACCTTTTACTTTCTAACTTTTCAAACTTTCAACCCGATTCCCGTCCCGATTCCCGATTCCCGATAGCTATCGGGAATCGGGAATCGGGACAAATATCACAAACTCTATGTTAATTTTTAATACTACTTATAAAGTCCAAAAAACGTTGATTGATACATGGTTAAACTGGATTTTCCAACAACATATCCCTTTTATGCTCGGGTCGGGCAATTTCAGTACATCGCAGGTTGCAAAAGTAATCGGAAGTGAGGATGAGGAGGGAACTTCTTATTCGGTTCAATTTCATATTGTTGATATGGATGCTTTGATGCATTGGCACAAAAATAATGCAAGTATATTTCAAAAAAACTGTGCGGCAGAATTTGGTAATCAAGTAAGTTTTTTCACCACTGTGCTCGAAATTATTGATAAATGATAAAGGAACAAATTATTCTGGGCATCGACCCTGGTACCGCTATTATGGGTTACGGCATTTTGAAAGTGAACGGTAATACTACCGAAATGCTGGCAATGGGTGTGCTCGATCTAAAAAAATACAAAGACCACTATCTGAAATTACAGCGTATTTTTGCCCGTACACTTTCGCTCATCGATGAGTTTCATCCCGATTGTATGGCTATTGAAGCACCTTTTTTCGGGAAAAACGTACAATCGATGCTCAAGTTAGGTCGGGCGCAGGGAGTTGCCATGTCGGCGGCACTGTACCGCGATATTCCGATTACAGAATATGCTCCGCTGAAAATTAAAATGGCTATCACCGGAAACGGTAATGCGTCGAAAGAGCAGGTGGCTGATATGCTTCGCCGATACCTTAAGATTCCATTAGAAAGTATGTTGCCGCAAATGGATGCCACTGATGGATTAGCGGCAGCATATTGTCATTATTTACAA
This sequence comes from Paludibacter sp., assembly GCA_030653695.1. Taxonomy (GTDB): domain Bacteria; phylum Bacteroidota; class Bacteroidia; order Bacteroidales; family Paludibacteraceae; genus Paludibacter. The sequence continues at coordinate 2,218 of JAURYY010000193.1, forward strand.
TTGGGAAAACCGGCATCCGAAAAAGCGTACACGGGCTGGAAAGATTTTATTTCGAAAAATCCGAAGAAAGTGAAGGAAAACTAACTTCCACTGACCAATCTTGAAATTAATCCTGAATTGATTTTACACCGATTGCACAAATAATATAGTCCAATCTCGACTTCGTCTCATTGCACTATTTGTTTGTTCCGAAAAAACGGAATCTCGAAATACTCGATATGCATCGGCATAAACCACAGTAGACATATAAAATAGCTTTGGGCTATTTTATATGTACGGATGGTATTACTTTCTGAAATTTTTTAATCTTTCAAATTCCACCGCTGTTACCTTAACAATCGTTCCATGCCGGATTCCTTTAGGCAATGAAATCTGATCCGAAATATCTGTCCAGTTTACTAAATCGGTCGAAGATATTGCTCCGTATTTATGGTCGCGGTATTTATCGAAATACACCAACCATTTCCCGTCTTTTTTCAATGCTGTAGGTCCTTCGACCCAGAAATTACCTGTTATCGGTTCGCTGGCAGCCAAATACGGACCAGTCAGGTTATCGGCGTAAGCAATTTTTATATTTTTTTGTACCGGCTCACGCGTTTCATCTTTCAGAAACATAATATAGCGCAACCCATCTCTTACAATGGTAGCATCGATAACGTTAAACCCCGGTTCGTAAAGCAATTTGGTTTCGCTGAAAGTGTTGAAATCTTTGGTAGTAATATAATACATGCGATGATTGTAACCATCTTCCAGCGTTGATTGAGTTTCAGTAAACTTATTTTTGATGGTAGTTGCCCAATAAATCATGTATGTTTGGCTAAATGGATCGAGTGTAATTTCAGACTTCCTGACCCCATGATATAAATCAAGAAGTTACAATGCCCATGTCGTAAATCAGATTGTCGCACATATCGTAAATTCGCCGTATTATATCTGCAAAATATTGATATTGAACAGCATAAATCAAAGTTTACTGTGTGTTAGAAACAAATACCGACAACTAAATATGCGAGAGGTCAGGAAGTCTGAATTTAGTGGATATGGGAGCTTATGCATCGCAAGGTGCAAGTTCATCAAGCACAACTACTACGGTGAAAATAGGTTCTCTTTCGGGAGTAGCAGGTTCAACGGTAAGTAGCGGAGTCTGGCAAATAGGCAGTGACAACCGCGATGCTGTTTTCAGTGGCATATTCAATTCCGGTGCAACAGTTACCAAACTCGGAACAGGAAACTGGACTTTGACCGCAGCAAATCTAATGACCGCAGCATTTACAATCAATAGTGGCAAACTGACTGTAACTAATACTTCGGGAAGTGCAACAGGAACAGGAATTGTTTATGTGAATAATTCTTCAACTTTAGCCGGAACGGGAATAATTTCGGGCGGTGTGGTTGTCAATTCGGGTGGTGTGCTTGCTCCCGGAAATAACAATATCGGAACATTAACTTTGGGCAACAATGTCGTGTTGCAGCCCGATTCAAAAACTAACATCGAAGTTTCGGGTAACTTGAACGATAAACTAATTGTTTCGGGAACGATTGTTTTAAAAGGAACACTCGAAATGATAAACAGAGGTGCGGCGTATCAGGCTGGTAATAGTTATACAATTTTTACTGCCGGCTCTGCAACAGGAAACTTCGATGCTATATTGCCCGAAAAACCTGCCGAAGGTATGAAATGGAATCTATCGCGCATTTCCGAAGGAATTATTACTGTTGATGTGGCTGATGGAATTGAAGATATCTATGGAGCTTCCGTTCGCGCCTGGCCTGTTCCGGTTAAGGATTATTGTTTTATTAGTATTAGTTCTTTGCCGGGTGAAGTGAAAATTGAATTAATCAATCAGCTTGGTGTTATCATCTCTGCTGAAACAACAAACTCAACTGTTGAAAATCATATTATCAATATGAGCAAACTACAATCCGGTTTTTACTTTGTAAAAGTAGCTGACAGCAATAATAAATCTTTTTTAAGAAAAATAATAAAACAATAAAATATTTATCTGAATCTGTTTTTTTTGAACTGAAGAAAGCCTTTATTAGTATACAATCCCGATTTTGTTCGAGAAATCAATTTTTACACCGGTGCTTTTCCGGCTAACAGAACTTATGCGCTAAGTTCGGTCATGGAAATTCGCCAGAAAGATGCGAGTAAAGATCGTATTCACACCAAATTGTAGGTTGGTGCTTCGGACTATTCGGGTAAAGATGGAAGTCTTACCACTGACTTAAGCACATTAACAACAGCACTGAAAATTGCAAAGAAAATAACAGTTATCATAAAATAAATAACGGTTGATTAAATAAATAAACGTGTAAATGAGCTTTTTTTTCTACCTTTGTACTTTGTAAATAGTTAACTTGTCAACTCGTTAACTTGTCAACTCGTTTGTTATCAACTCGTTTACTTTATATAATGAAAATACTAATTCTTGGTGCCGGAAAAATGGGCACATTTCTTACTGATGTTTTGTGTATACAACACGAAGTAGCATTGTTCGATACCGATCCCAAACGGTTGCGGTTTGTGTTCAATACTTTTCGTATGACCGAATACAACGAAATACGCGACTTTGAACCGGAATTAGTCATCAATTGTGTAACATTGAAATATACGATTGATGCTTTTGAAAATGTGTTACCTTTTTTACCAAAAAGCTGTATAATTTCCGATATTGCATCGGTGAAAACCGGACTGCAGGAATACTACGAAAATACCGGTATGCGTTATGTGTCAACGCATCCTATGTTTGGTCCCACATTTGCCACGCTCGATAATCTGAGTACGCAAAGCGCCATTATTATTTCGGAGTCCGATCACATGGGAAAAGCATTTTTTAAAGATTTGTACAGTTCGTTGAGACTTAAAATTTTCGAGTATAGTTTTGAAGAACACGATGAAACCATTGCATATTCACTTTCAATTCCGTTCGCTTCTACATTAGTTTTTGCATCGGTTATGATACCGCAAGAAGCTCCCGGAACAACTTTCAAACGGCACATGGATATTGCTAAAGCACTGTTGGGCGAAGATGATTACTTGCTCACCGAAATACTTTTCAATCCGCATACGCACAATCAGGTCGAAAAAATACGAGCTGAACTAAAAATATTAATGGAAATAATTGATGACAAAGATACCGAACGTATGCAGGCGTTTTTGAAAATGGTACGTAAAAATATTGAATAATCTACCCCCAACCCCCCGATAGCTATCGGGGAAAGGTGGAGAAAGAAAAAAGAACTCCAAAGCCAGAAGGGAAATAGAGAAATGTTCTTTCTTTTTAAAAAAGTTAAAAAACAGGGTTTCTACAAACAAATTTGGGATTAAATCGTTTTAAAAATTGGTTTTAAAAATTATTAATCATTATTACAAAATCCTCTATACTCTTAAAAAACTACAGGAAAATTAGGAGACGAAAGTAACTTAATTCCCCGTCAGCTGACGGGTAAGGGGCTAATTAAAAAATTCGTATGGAAACAAAACAACAAGTATTAGATGCCATGAAAAAGGTCGGTGCTCCGGTTAATGCAGGCAAATTGGTCGAACTTACAGGTCTCGACCGCAAAGAAGTGGACAAGGCTATGAAGCAACTGAAAGCAGAAGAAGCCATTGTTTCACCTAAAATGTGTTTTTGGCAACCAAAATGAAAAATTATTTTAACAACAAAACAGTCGGTTTGTAAAAATGCAAACCGACTGTTTTACTTTGTTGTTACATTGATATACTTTTATATATCAATATGTTCCGCCTGAATATCTTCGTTCAGGAAAATGGATGCGGAAACGGAGAATTTCTCAACCGATTCGGTCGTCAAATAACGCATTGATGATTTTTTTGTACATTTCGAATCCATTTCGGGATGACGGTGTAAATAATCGGCTAAACTTTTTGCTACAAATTCACCCTGCGTAACAACTTTAATTCCGATTGGCAAAAATTGCTTTATTTTATCCAAGAGCAAAGGGTAGTGGGTACAACCAAGCACAACTGTATCTATTTCAGAGTCGGATTTCAATAAATTATCAAGATTTTTCTTTATAAAATAATCAGCGCCTGCTGAATTATATTCGTTGTTTTCGATTAATGGAACCCACATGGGGCAGGCTTCGGAAGTAATTGTAATGTCGTTATATAATTTTAGAACTTCCAGCGGATACGAATTGGACTGAACCGTTCCTAAGGTTGCCAATAACCCGATGTGTTTCGATTTTGAAACAGAATCTACAACTTCAACAGTGGGTCGAATAACACCCAAAACCCTGCGGTCGGGATGGTGAAGTGGTAAATCATTTTGCTGAATGCTCCGAAGTGCTTTTGCCGAAGCGGTGTTACAAGCTAAAATCACCAAATGACAACCCATTTCGAAAAGTTTTGTAACACATTCGAGCGTATATTTATAAACTACATCAAATGAGCGCGTTCCATAAGGTGTCCGTGCGTTGTCGCCTAAGTAAATATAATCGTATTCAGGAAGTTGTTTGCGAATTTCTTCCAATATTGTCAATCCTCCGTAACCTGAATCAAAAATCCCGATTGGGCCACTTACCCCTAACCCCTGAAGGGGAACTGAGTTAGTTTTGTTTGGTTTAATATTGATTTCCTCTTTAATCATACTTTCAATTTTGATACTAATATCTCTTTTTCCCCTTTAGGGGTCAGGGGTACTTTAGGGGTTGGGGGTCTAATCAAACATTTGTCCCGAATTGTTACTCATCTGTACCATGCGGTCATATTCGGCAGGCGACAGATCCATAAAATAATAATTCTGGGGATTCATTACCACACCTTTAAAATGAACTTCATAATGCAAATGCGGACCCGTTGATTTTCCTGTATTCCCTACCAATCCGATAACTTCACCCCGTTTTACTTTTTTGCCTACACCTGCTTTGATTTTGCTCAAATGACCGTAACGGGTCATATATCCAAAACCATGATTGATGTCGATAGAGTTTCCATAACCCTGCTGCCAACCTGCACTTACAACAGTTCCGTTCCCTGTTGCATATATATCGGTACCAACAGGAGCTGTAAAGTCCATCCCTTCATGAAATCGGCGAGAGCGATATACAGGGTCGATGCGCCAGCCAAAACCTGACGCCATACGTGTTAAGTCTTTATTCAGAATCGGTTGTATTGCCGGAATACAGGCGAGCATTTCTTCTTTATTTTTTACAAGCAGTATCAATTCATCGTACGATTTGGACTGTATATAAATTTGTTTTCTGATTTCTGCCATTTTCTTTGTTGTAGATATCACAATTTCAGAATTGGTCATTTTAAGCAATTGCTTGTAATAATCAGAATTTATTGCAGAAGATTTTCTGACTTCTAAAGGGATAGGGTCTGCCTGAAATATTACTCTGTACATGTTATTGTCCCTTTGTTGCAAATCGGTCAATACCTCCTGAGTTTCCTCAAATTGCTTTTCGAGTACACGGTATTGTGCCTGCATTCTGCTTTTTTCAATGCCTAATTGTTTTTCTTCCGGCGATTCAAAGGTCGATACAAATATCAGAAAAAATATTCCACCCAACGAAGCACCCGAAAACAAATGAATCAGTATTCGCTTTAATTTATACGCGAATGACTGAATTACTGGCTCATAATTCAATGTGTCGGTGTTGAAATGGAATTTAACTTTTTTAGCCATATAGTTGTTCGACAAAAATCTGAAATAAGAATG
>JAURYY010000204.1 GCA_030653695.1 Paludibacter sp.
AACGAAGAACAGAAAAAAGCTGTTGAATGCGGTTACTGGCATTTGTACCGGTACAATCCAATGTTGGACGCCGAAGGAAAAAATCCTATGCAATTGGATTCGAAAGAACCGCAATGGGAAAAATTCCAGGACTTTCTGAAAGGTGAAGTACGTTATACATCGTTAATGAAACAATTCCCCGATGAAGCTGTAAAATTGTTTAAAGCAGCTGAAGAAAATGCCAAATGGCGTTATACCGGTTATAAACGTATGGCTGACCAGCAAATTTAATTTCTTAATCAGCTTTTTCAGATATACTTAAAAAGCTTCTCTTCAAAAAAAGACTGTTCAAAATTGGACAGTCTTTTTTTTGCTTTCTGCATTCACCCAACTATATCTCATCAGCGCCAGACCATCACAAAAAAACAAGAATAGAACTGATAATCAATTGTATAAATTAAAACTTGCAAAATTACTGGTTTTTTATTATTTTTGCAGTGCCTGTGGGGTATCATTAATTTCAGTATGATTTGATTCAACTACAAAAAAATGAGATACTCAGGCATTTTCAATTTAATCAGTTTCGGATAGTTTAATTTACAACTAACAATTATTAATTTTATACACAAATAAATCAATTTTTAAATTACATGACAACACATGAATCCCACAAGAGTGCTTCGTACAAGGACTTACACAAACCTGCGAAAGAATTTGCAAACAGAGATGAATACTTAAAACATGAACTTCAGATTATGTCTCCAAAGCGGTGGAGATTAAATTTACCCGGACGTGATTTTAACTTTGAAATAGAGGATTCAGTTGTAGCTGTAGCTGTACTGATTGGTAAAATTGTAATGACAGCGGCAATAGTGGCAGCCTTCGCTTCAGGGTTTGGACTTTCCGATGGGTTTGTTACTGAAAACGTGCGTTTTGAAATGATTATTGGCGCTCTTTTCGTGATACTCTTTTCGGGGTTTTTATTGCCAACATCAAACTTGGCAGGTTGTCATGGTCCCATGATACCCCTTATCCCCTTAATAGTTGTTGCAGGCGGACATCCGCTTGCCATGGGATTAATGGTCGGGGTGTTAGGATTAATGCTCGGCATGGCAAAAGGTGGTTCAAGACTCTTAGAAATGACCGGTCCTGGTGTAAGAGGTGGACTTTTGATTGTTGTTGGTGTAATGGGAATAATGAGTCAATTAACTGCACTGAAAGCTTGGGCTGACAAAATAGAAATACCCATTGCATTTTTACTTATAATACTGGTTACAATAATTGCCTATACTATATTAGAGAAAATAGGTAAACGTTGGCTTGCCATACCTTTGTGTTCACTATTGGCTATAATAACTGCATTGGCAGCTGGCGCACCTTTTAAATTTATAACATCGCCGGGTATTCCTAATCTTAACCCTGCTTTTTGGTGGGGTGCTGATAGCGGTTGGATGCTTGGCTTACCAGATTACAGTCACTTTGTTGCTGTCATTCCATTTGCCATATTGGCTATTGCTATGTGGCCACCCGATTTTTTAGGACACCGCGTGTTTCAGGAAGCCAATTATCCTACAAAAACGCATAAGGTATTAATGAATGTGGATGACACCATGGTTGTTTCAGCCCTTAGACAGATTTTTGGAAGTATTTTTGGAGGTGGTAACTTAGCATCTTCAGCCGGAACCTTTATTATCCCTGCAGGTATTGCTAAACGACCCATTCCGGCAGGGGCAATTTTGGGTGGTTTAGCCTGGATTATAGTTGCAATCATCGGGCTGCCCATGGATGTAGCTTTGTGGGCACCGGTACTGCGTGTAGCACTAATTGTCGGCGTATTTTTACCACTTATCGAAGCAGGATTGCAAATGGTGAAAAACTCAAAAAATGCACAAAGCGCAACACTTTGTGTTATGGGTGCCATATTTATCAATCCTGTATTTGGTTGGTCGTTGGCTATGGTTGCCGATAACAGCGGGCTGTTAGGAGATATTGAAAGGGCAAAAAAACTAAAATTAAAGTATAGAATTGTTTTGCCGGTACTCACATTCATTTTTACCACAATAGCGATGGCATCAATTGGTTTAATACCGGGTATTAATAAATTTCTTTAAGCTGAAATTCTACCTTAGTAAAGCATAATTATTAATGTTTTGACACACAAGTAAATTTAATCTAACGAATGTGACAATAATTGCTTTTCATTAATTAACACTTCAACCTTCATAATAAAAGGTTGAAGTGTTTTTTTTTATTACATATATCACATCAAAATAAAATATTGTATATATTTAAAAATGAATAACAGAATTTCAATTTTTCTACATGCTATAAAACTAATCCTTTATTATATAAACAAGGTGTTTCAATCAGTAACTTTAAACCTATAAATTGAAATATAACACTTTTATACTTGCGATGTTATAATAATTTGTTGAAAAAACAAAAAAATATTATCTTTGTCGGTTACAATGTTAAAAAACAACCATTATAAACAAATATATTATCTATATTTTTAACAATTAAAAAAAGAAAATCACATGTTACATGAACCATCTGAACAATCAGGACCAGACAATGCATCAGAAAAGAAAGCAAAATTAGGCGTAATTATGTTTTTTATTTACACCATAGTATATGCCGGTTTTGTATTTATAGGCTTAAGTAAACCCGAACTCATGGGATTAAAATCGTTGGGCGGACTCAACATTGCCATTCTCTATGGTTTTGGATTAATTGCTTTAGCAATAATTATGGGATTTATCTATAATTATTTCTGCACCAAATTAGAAGATAAAATGAATAATAACGAGCCTCAAAAATAAGAAGAAATATGATTTACGAAGTTTCGAACACAGCCATAATAATTTTTCTTTTTATCGTAGGATTAGTATTAGGATTATCATTTTATTTTGCACGAAAAACCAAATCGGCCGAAAATTATTTTGCGGCAGGCGGAAAAATTCATTGGGCAGTTAACGGTATTGCCTTTGCCGGTGACTATTTGTCGGCAGCTTCTTTTTTAGGAATATGCGGTATGATTGCTTATTCGGGCTACGATGGATTTTTGTATTCAATCGGATACCTTGCGGGTTGGGTTGTGGCTCTTTTTTTAGTAGCCGAACCTTTAAAAAAACTCGGGAAATACACCTTTACCGATGCATTAGATGCAAGATTTAATTCAAAATATATTAAATTGACAGCATCATTAAGTACACTTATTGTTTCCATTTTTTATCTGATCCCTCAAATGGTTGGTGCAGGCGATTTGGTTGTACCTTTGCTCGGATTACCGCATTGGATGGGCGTTGTGATAGTGGGTTCAATTGTAATATTTATTGTTGCCACAGCCGGAATGACCTCAACAACTTATGTGCAATTTATAAAAGGAGCTTTATTGGTTATTTTTTCAACTATTCTCACCATTTATATTTTACAAAACGGATTAAACCTTAATCCATCGGACAATTATCACAAATTTGCACAAACCGAAGCGATTGTAACAAGCGATACGATTGTCAATGTAAGCGATCCCTCCTACCTTGTAAAAGCGACAAAAGTAGTTGACAAAATGGTTTTTGTTAAACTTGAGAAAAACGGCAGCGACTGTTGGTATAAATTAAATACAAAAGATGGTAAATCAACCCTCGACGAAATGGTTGATATAACTGTAACTTCCGAAGGTGAAAAATTGTACAATGGAGCTCCCCAGTCAGAAAAAAAATTCTATCAGGTGGGGCATCTGAGCAAAATTATTGTAGATGGAAAAGAAGTTGATAAAAGCGGACCATTGGGTCCATTCGAATTTTTAAAAACCATCGAAAACAGTGAAATTGTGCGGTTCTCGAAAAAAACATTTACTGATGGGAACAACAAAATAACCGTTTGGTATCAGAACATTACCAAAGGAAATGATGTAGTCAGACCGGGACTTCTATACAAACTAACCAAAGCAGTAGGTGCTACATTTTGGGATAAATTAAACTTCTTATCGTTGATGTTGGCTTTATTTTTAGGAACATCGGCACTACCGCACATCCTGATACGATATTACACCGTTTCCAGTCCGCGAGCAGCCCGAAAATCAACCATTGTTGCCATTGCTGCGATAGGTTTTTTTTACGTTTTAACACTTTATATGGGACTCGGATCGATGATTAACGGCGTAATTGATGTTGAAAGCAGCAATATGTCAGCACCATTGCTGGCAAAATCATTCGGAGTCGGAATATTTTCAATTATTTCAGCCATTGCATTTGCCACCGTGCTTGGTACGGTCAGCGGGCTTATTGTTGCCTCATCGGGTGCTATTGCTCACGACTTTATTGATAAGTTTTTACAAGTAAAAATGACGGATAAAGCAAAAGTAAAAGCAGGCAAAATTTCAGCGATATGCGTTGGGCTTTTTGCTATTTTATTAGGAATATTTTTTAAGGGCATGAACGTATCCTTCCTTGTGGGGCTTGCATTTGCCGTTGCTGCATCGGCTAACTTACCTGCTATTTTATTCCTTTTGTTCTGGAAAAAAACAACTGCTAAAGGCATCGCCTCGTCAATTATTGTGGGTATTGTTTCTTCCATCGGATTAATATTATTTTCGCCAACCATGTACGACAAATTTGGACTTCCACCTCATACAGCTCCAATACCGTTAGACAATCCGGGTATAATTTCGATTCCATTGGCAGTAATTACTATTGTTGTGGTTTCATTATTGACACAAAAAGACAATGCAACCAAAAATTTCACTAAATAATAAAATGAAGTATATAATTCTTGCAGTAAGTCTGCTTGCTTATTTTGCCATTGATGCGCAAAACCAAAAAGAAGCACCAAAATTTGGGATTAGTTTTTCTGGTTTTGTAAAAACCGATGTTTTTTTCGACACACGACAAACCGTGAATATTCGTGAGGGTCATTTTCTACTTTATCCAGATAATGTGGCTTTGGATGCAAACAATGTGGATATAAACGGTACATCGTCGTTTAATATTCTTAGCATTCAATCCAGGTTAAGAGGAGCAATTACAGGACCTGATGCTTTTAACGCAAAAACATCGGGAATACTCGAAGCGGATTTCTTTGGCAATGCCGGTTCGGGGCTCGATGATGTGAATGGTTTCAGGTTGCGTCACGCTTTTGTAAAACTCAACTGGAAATCGACCGAATTATTGGTCGGACAATACTGGCATCCGATGTTTATTGCCGAATCGTTTCCCGGAGTTTTGTCTTTCAACACGGGTGCGCCTTTTCAGCCATTCTCGCGTAATCCGCAAATCAGAATTACAAAAACCTTAGGAAAATTGAAATTGATTGGCACTGTATTTTCACAACGCGATTTTACGAGCATAGGACCCGAATACACTTTTGTGAATGGGCTTTATACTTCGGCAACAGCTGCAAGTTCGAAGTATCTCAGAAACGCAGTCGTTCCAAACATGCATATCCAAGCACATTTCAATCCAAAATCAACCGAACATTTAATCGGCATTGGTGTTGACTACAAAACATTGTTACCTGAAATTTACACGGTGAACATTGCAGGAAATAAAAGATTTGTATCAACGAAAAAAATAGGAAGCACTTCAGCAATCGCTTTTTCGCAACTGAAGTTCAAACCTATAACGGTAAAATTTGAAAGTGTGTATGCTCAAAATGCAACTGATTTGACTATGCTGGGCGGATATGCTGTAAGCCAAACAAACAATGCCGAAACAGGTGCTAAGGATTTTACAAACATGAACACCTTTTCGTGCTGGGCTGATGCGAATACCAATGGAGAAAAAATACAGTTTGGTTTGTTTGCCGGTTTTACCAAAAACATGGGCTCGGACAAAACTATTAAAACTAACACTTATTATGCAAGGGGCACTAATATTGATAAGGTTTACCGAATTGCACCTCGCGTAGTATTCATTTCGGGCAAACTTGATATTGGGCTCGAAATTGAACACACAGCAGCAACTTATGGAAAAATTGCAGTTAACACTAAAGCTGAACTCACTGAGTTAAAACCGGTTGAAAATACAAGAGCATTGCTGGCTGTTACGTATAAGTTTTAATGCTGACGAAATAAGTAGTAGTGAATACTTTATTAAAAATCTGTAACCATTCCATCATCTACACTTTATAAACCACAAAGCCCATAAATCAGATTTGGAATCTGGTTTATGAGCTTTTTTAATTTATCGTTGAGTTAAGTCCGAAAAGGTTTTTAAACTGTAAAAAGATTTACAAAAAAAACTTAATAAGTAACCCCGGTGGGGGTCGAACCCACGACCCACAGATTAAGAGTCTGTTGCTCTACCAACTGAGCTACGAAGTCATTATGAATTTTCTTTTTTTTCTGACTTGCAAAATTAATGAAATTTTTCAGTCTGACTACATTAAAAACAAAAAAATTGAAATGAAACTTTTCGATATTAGGCGTTTATCTTTTGTATCAACTAATTAGCATCGCTTAGATTTTCAACTTTTTCAGCGGTTTTTACTTTGATAGCGGTTGATGCGAAAAAGTTAGAGAATTTGTATTGAATAAGTAATAACCCCTCAAATCTATTTTTTAATATTTCAAAACTTATGAGTACTTTTGCACCTTAAATTTTAATTAAAACAGATATTATGAACCCTACTTTATTTGTATTAGCCGCAGGCATGGGCAGTCGTTACGGAGGATTAAAACAGCTTGATGGGCTCGGTCCGAACGGTGAAACAATTATGGATTATTCAATTTACGATGCTATAAAAGCAGGATTTGGAAAAATTGTGTTTGTAATTCGCGAGAGTTTTGAAAAGGATTTTAAAACCGTAGTGGTCGATAAATTCAAAAATCTTATTGAGGTTGACATTGTATTTCAGGATATCAGCAATGTACCTGAAGGCTGCACCTACCATCCCGAACGTGAAAAACCATGGGGTACAAATCATGCTGTATTAATGGGAAAAGATGTGATTAAAGAACCCTTTGCAGTGATCAATGCCGATGACTTTTACGGTCAAGAATCTTATGTGGCTTTGGCTGATTTTTTGCGAAGTGCTGAAGGTAAAAAAAACGAATATTGTATGGTCGGTTACCGTGTTGGTAACACACTTTCGGAAAGTGGTTCGGTAAGTCGCGGAGTTTGTTCGGCTGACAAAAACGGAAATTTACTTAACGTTGTAGAACGGACGCACATTGAAGAAAAGGGAGGTGAAATCATATATGTTGACGAGAACCAAGAAGAAATTTCGATTCATCCCAATACCCCTGTTTCGATGAATATGTGGGGTTTTACGCCTGATTATTTCGATTATTCATTGGAATATTTCAAAGAATTTTTGGCTGAAAATGGACAGAAACTTAAATCCGAATTTTACATTCCGCTTGCCGTAAATAACTTAATTGTATCAAAAAAAGCAAGTTGTAAAGTATTGGATACTCCATCGAAGTGGTTTGGGGTAACTTATGCCGAAGACCGTCCACAGGTAGTTTTAAAAATCAACGAATTAATACGTAAGGGTGTTTATCCCTCAAAATTATTTTAAAAAATAATAAGTTAATATGGCAAAAATTTTAGTAACGGGCGGAACTGGCTACATTGGATCGCACACGGTAGTTGAATTAATCAATGAAGGTTTCGAAGTTGTTATTGTTGACAATCTTTCGAATTCAAATATTGATGTATTAAACGGAATAGAAAAAATAACAGGCATCAAACCTGCATTCGAAAATATTGATTGTATTGATTATGTGGCTCTGGACCGCATGTTCGAAAAATACAGAGATATCAAAGCCATCATTCATTTTGCAGCCAGTAAAGCTGTGGGCGAATCGGTTGAAAAACCCCTACTCTATTATCGCAACAACCTTGTTTCGCTTATCAATTTACTTCAGTTGATGCCAATTCATAAAATTAAAAATTTTGTGTTTTCATCCTCATGTACCGTTTATGGGCAGCCCGACATTCTTCCTGTTACAGAAGAAGCGCCCATGAAAGTTGCCTTATCGCCTTACGGAAACACAAAACAAATAGGTGAAGAAATTATCAAAGACACCATAAATGCAAATCCATTTTACAACAGTATTATTCTAAGGTATTTTAACCCAATCGGAGCACATGCGACAGCCGAAATAGGTGAATTACCCAACGGCGTACCGAATAATCTACTTCCTTTTGTTGCACAAACAGCCATCGGACTGAGGAAACAACTTCAGGTTTTTGGAAACGATTATAATACGCCTGATGGGTCGTGTATCCGCGATTATATTCATGTTGTCGATTTGGCTAAAGCACATGTAATAGCTGTTCGTCGTTTGATCGAAAATGAGTACAGAAATCAGATTGAGATATTTAATCTGGGAACAGGTCGTGGTCTTTCGGTGTTGGAAATTATTGAAACTTTCGAAAAAGTGAACCAAGTAAAAGTCCCTTACAAAATTGTGGGCAGACGTGCCGGCGATATTGAAAAAGTATGGGCAGATCCTTCGTATGCTAATAATGTATTGGGATGGAAAGCCACCGAAACAGTGAACGAAACACTGCGAAGTGCTTGGGAATGGGAAAAGAATATTGCAAAGCGCGCAAAAACCGAATAATTTTTACAAATAAATATTTGAAAATGAACAATTAATAATCTATTATTTTTAAGATATTATTAATTGTTCATTTTTTCTCAAAACTTTTTAACTTAAAAGTAGAGACAAGGCATGCCTTGTCTCTACTAAATAATAAAATATGCTTTATCCACTAAAATTTCAACCCATCCTGAAAGATAAAATCTGGGGAGGATCAAAACTTAAAAATATTTTTCAAAAATCAGGTTCGACCGATAAATCGGGCGAAAGTTGGGAATTATCGGGTTATGCAGGCGATGAATCGGTAGTAATAAACGGATTTTTGGCTGATAATACGCTTACCGAGCTGATTGAAATTTATATGGGCGATCTTGTAGGCGATGCGATATATGAACAATACGGATGGTCGTTTCCATTGCTTTTCAAATTGATTGATGCGAATGATAATTTGTCGATACAGGTTCATCCTGGCGATGAAATTGCAGCCGAACGCCACAATTCGTTTGGTAAAACTGAAATGTGGTACGTTGTTGATGCCGATGCGGGCTCGGAACTGACCATTGGATTTACGAACGACTGCTCACCCGATGAATATCTTGATGCGCTCGAAAATGATAAAGTGGAAAGTTTATTACAAAAAGTTCCTGTCACAAAAGGAGATGTACTTTTTATTCCGGCAGGCTTGGTTCATGCCATTGGCAAAGGAATAGTTGTAGCCGAAATTCAACAGAGCAGCGATGTAACTTATCGGATATACGATTACAAACGAGTGGATGAAAATGGAAATGAGAGAGATTTGCACACCGATGAAGCACTTGATGTTATTAATTTTAATGCAGCTGTTCAGCCTAAAATACATTACACTAATGCGCTGAATAAAATTGTTCCACTTGTACAATGTGATTACTTCACTACAAATCTAATTTGTTTCGACCAGGCAATCAACCGTACTTACGGCACCATCGATTCGTTCAAAACTTACTTATGTATCGAAGGCAATTGCTTTATTGAATATAACAATGAGAAAACAATTGTTTATAAAGGAGACACCATTTTAATTCCGGCATGTATCGACGAAATCGGATTGCTACCCGAAGGTGAAGTTACACTGCTTGAGGTTTTTGCAGGCAATATTGAATAATATATAGAACGCAAGAATAAAGACAAAAGAATAATCCCGATTCCCGTCCCGATAGCTATCGGGAATCGGGACGGGAAAAACACAGTAAATTAGTAAGTTGCAAAATATTATGTCAGATAAATTAGTTCGTTGTATATAAAAAGCAATCAGACTCCCAACAATTCACGTGCATTTTTAATAGCGGCATCACTAACGTTGATGCCGCTTAACATTTGGGCAAGTTCGGTTATACGTTCATCAGTGTTTAACTGTTTCATAAATGTCTCAGCTTTTATCCCCGATTCGTCTTTGTACACCCTGAAATGTTGTTTCCCTTTGGCTGCAATTTGGGGCAAATGCGTGATGGCGATGACCTGCATTCCGCAACTCATATTTTGCATTATTTCGCCCATTCGGTGAGCTATTTCGCCCGAAACGCCGCTATCAATTTCATCGAAAATAATGGTAGGAAGATTGGATTTATTGGCTACCAGCGATTTAATCGACAACATCATGCGCGAAATTTCCCCGCCTGAAGCAATTTGCTGAACCGGTTGCATTTCTCTGTTTTTATTGGCCGAGAAAAAAAACTGAACTTCATCCTGTCCGTTTTCGGCAAATTCATCTTTTTGGTTCACGCGAACAACAAACCTGACATTGGGCATACCCAGCATTTTCATTTGTTCTGTCAGATGCAATTCAATGGGTTTACAGGCATTCAATCGGCTTTGGGTTAATTTATCGGCTTCATCTTTTAATTCTCGGTACGATTCGGTTATGTTTTTTTCAAGCATCCCGATTTGTTCAGCATAAGATTCAATTTCGAGCAGTTTTCGTCCGAATTGTTCTCTCAACTCAATTAATCCATCAACCGAATCTGTTTTGAATTTTTTCTGCAAAGTGTAAATTTCGCTCAGCCGTTCGTTAATCCATTCCATACGTTGGGGATTGAACGCTGTCTTTTCGTTATAAGCACTGATATCGGCACTCAAATCTTTTAAATCGATATAAGTTGTTTGCAATCTATCGTACCAGCTTTCGCCCTGCGGAATAAACTTTTTGACAGTTGAAACAGACGAAATAATATCTTTTATCAACTGCAGCGATTTGTTATCTTCATCAAGGAGCGAAACCGATTTCTGAAGTGCCGATTTAATTTCCTCGGCATGGTTCAACATCCTGTACTCCGACTCTAATTCGGTTTGTTCATCAATACTCAGTCCTGCATCTGCAAGTAACTGATATTGAAACTGAATATAATCCTGTTCGGCAGTCTGTCGCTCGGCAAGCAGGGTTAGTTGTTTCAGTTCAGTTTTCAGTTTATTCCAATGATTAAATTTGGTTTTATAATTATCATGTACGAAAGTATTTTTTGCAATTGTATCCACAATATCCAATTGAAAACTTTCGTTCGATAACAATAAATTTTCATGCTGCGAATGAATATCAATCAGACGTGAAGATAAATCGCGCAAAACGTTTAATGCCACAGGGGTATCGTTAATAAAAGCGCGCGACTTTCCGGCATTGGTAATTTCGCGGCGAATAAGACATGATTTCTCATCAAAATCCAATGCGTTGTCATCGAAAAAGGCATTAATTCCCTTGTACGCCGAAATATCAAACCGAGCTTCGATAATACATTTATCAGCATCTGATTTAATACTTTTCGAGTCAGCCCTGTTCCCGAGAATTAATGAAAGCGCACCCAGAATAATTGATTTACCGGCTCCGGTCTCGCCCGTAACAACAGTAAATCCGGTTTCGAAATTTATATCGAGTACAGAAATTAAAGCGTAATTATTTATATGTAAGTTTTTTAGCATAAATTATACCATGAGTGCTGTAAACCCGTAACTTCGGAAAGATATTTATGAATAAAGTTGATTCGTCTGTTATTTGTAAATTTTAGCGTACTTTTCAGTTTGAGTCGGATTTACATCAGTGAGCACTTCAACGGCTTCTTTTTTTTCTTTTTCTGACGCGTTGGAGAAAATACTGACAATTTCATCCGTTTTGGCATCGAGAAAAGTAGCAATGGCAATTGCCGAAGGGCGACTTCGGTTGGTTTCGCGCAGCACCGGCAATCCGGCTGCTATTTTTGCCCGCCCATTGGTTACATTCAATGTTAACTCATCCAATCCGAGCCGGTGATATTCATAAAAATAATTTCTGAATTTTTTAAATGCTTCATCTGTAAGGTTATTGATAAGCGCATACCGGTTGCGAGTACTTTCAAAAGCTTTCCAGCCTGACAAATCAGCTGCCTGCGCCATATTTACTATCCGTTCGGCTGCCTGAAAATAGGGAGTGCCACCAAACCGCGAATAAGAATCCATATCGTAACCAATAATAATATAGGCATAATAAGCAAGCACAGCCGTGAGATTGGAAGTTATCGTATTCTCATTCATTTCGAGTTGGTCGAACTCTTTATAGTTGAAAGTAAAACTATTGTCCTTAAAGTTAAATAAGGTGGTATTATACACCGAATTATATACCGGACGACGTGACTGCACCTGAATTTCGGAAGTAAATACCTCACCATCAACCCTTTTTATAATAATATTCATCGAGCATTCTATCTTCTCGGTGTTCAAATACTTCAATTCAGTCCAGTTTCGGTTATTCACAAATTCAAACACCGATTTTTGCAAGGTATTAAATACCGATTTATTAGAACCTTGTATCTGGTCCGAATTAATCTGAATATTGCAATTGAGCTCCTGAGCATAAGTTGTTCCCAAAAGTAAAATCATTATTAATGTCAGGATATTTTTTTTCATTTATGATATTTTTTTTTAAAAACAATATTTTAAATTATTTGTATGATTTTTTGCGTTTTAACTTCTGATTTTATCAGCCTATAAAGCAGTTTGAATTCAGAAAATCAGTGTGTTAATTTCATTTACAATATCAGCTGCAACTGCTCTTTTGTTTTTCAATTCGTAATCCTTCTGTAATCCCGAACGGTGAATAATTGAAATTTTATTTGTATCGTATCCAAAACCCGACTCACGATCGCGTAAAGAATTCAAAACAATGAAGTCAAAATTTTTATGCTCCATTTTTTTCTTGGCATTCAATTCTTCGTTTTCGGTTTCGAGCGCAAAGCCGACTAAAAATTGTTCGTTCTTTTTAATTTTACCCAATGCAGCTGCAATATCTTTCGTGGGTTTTAGTTCTATAGCGAGGTTTTCATTCTCGCGTTTCAGCTTGTTATCTACAACGCCCAAAGGCGTAAAATCGGCAACAGCGGCACTAAGTATCGCCCCATCCATAAAGTCGAATTTTGCCATTACTACTTTATACATTTCTTCAGCCGACTCCACATTTATTCTATTGATATTCTTATGTTTCGCGCTTAATGAAACCGGACCGCTAATCAATGTTACCTTCGCGCCTTGCTTGGCACATGTTTCAGCAAGCGCAAATCCCATTTTTCCTGATGAATAATTGCCTAAAAAACGTACAGGATCTATCTTTTCGTATGTAGGACCGGCAGTAATTAACACATTTTTTCCAATCATCTTTTTCGGAGTGAAAAAATCATCAATATACATAACAATATTTTCGGGTTCTTCCATGCGTCCCTTCCCTTCAAGCCCGCTTGCCAGTTCTCCGGTCAGCGGATCAATAATTTGATTTCCGTAACTTTTCAGAATTTCGATATTCTTTCGGGTTGTAGGATGTGCAAACATATCCAAATCCATGGCAGGAGCTACAAAAACCGGACACTTAGCCGACAAATAAGTGGTTAACAAGAGATTATCCGCTACGCCATTTGCCATTTTTGCAATGGTGTTGGCAGTTGCAGGAGCAATTATAAAAAGATCAGCCCATAAAGCTAAATTAACATGACTATTCCAGTTTCCGTTTTCAGGATCGAAAAAATCGACTGAAATGGGATTTTTCGATAGGGTTGCCATGGTTAAAGGTGTAATAAATTCTTTTGCCAACGGGGTCATAATTACTTTTACTTCAGCTTTTTCTTTTACCAACAATCGGACTAATTGTGCCGATTTATATGCAGCTATACTACCCGTAATACCGAGTATGATTTTTTTTCCCTTAAACATGATGTAAATAATTAATTTGTTGAATGAATACTAATAGTAATAAAAACCGGATACCTACCGCGTTTCTTTCAAGATTACACAAAAATACAAAATTGTATTGAAGTTGCATATAAAAAAAAGAATAAAACTTCAACTTTGAAGTTTTATTCTTTTTTTTGCATTGCTAAGCCTGATGTTTTTATATTTCAGGTTTATTAAAAAAGTGTAATTACAGCATTGTTAAAACATTATTTTAATTTACTGTCCTTTATCGGATTCCGATAATAAATTTTATCTTCAATAAATTCTTGAGTAGCAATAAGAACTGCCTTAGGTAGCTTCTCGTAATAACGGGAGATTTCAATTTGTTCACGGTTTTCGAACACTTCTTCAATATTTTCATTCATCGAAGAGAATTCAACTAATTTTTTATCAAGTTCCGATTTGATTTCTGCGCTGATCTGATTTGATCGTTTTGCAATAATCTTTACAGTTTCGTAAACATTTCCAGTATTTTCGCTCAATGTATTCATGTCGCGCGAAATTGTTGTTGAGGGTGCATTTACTTTTCTAAATTCCATATTTTTATTTATTTAATCTTTTACAGTTTTTTTCGACTCACTGAAAATTTTTTCAGCCTGCTTACGCATTTTTCCTTCAGGAAATTCATTGATATAATTGTAATATTCATCTATCGTGCTGCGGTAGCGGTCTAATTTCTTTTCGGGCACACTTTGCACCGCTTGTTGATATTTCGACTCGAGGATAATCATCGATAACTCTTCCCTGTATTTAGTCGAAGGATATTTTTTTAAAGCATTCTGAGCAGTGATTACAGCCGATTCGTAATTATTACCCATATAATTTCCCAGATCAAAATACAGTTTTGAATTGATAAAAGATTTGTATGCCAATTTATTCGATAGTTCTTCCAACAACTTGTTGGTTTCGGGCACACGTTCACTTTCGGGAAATAAATCGATAAATTCCTGCAATGCTTCCATGGCGCTTAATGTAGAAGTCTGATCAAGACGTGCATCAGGCGAATCGAGATAAAAGCAATAGCCTATCATGTATTTGGATTCGGCAATAAAACGACCCTTCGGGTAAGTTTTAACGTAGGTTTTGTAGTATTCGCTTGCTGTTGTATAGTCCTTCTGCCCCATATATGACTTAGCCAAGTAATTCAATACAAATTCGGAGCGTTCAGTTCCTTTGTAATAAGTCGAAATTTCATCGAATAATGTAGAAGCACGCATAAAATCGCCCTTCTCGAAATATTCTACTGCCTTGTTAAATTTTAACTCGGGATCAGTACTTTTCAAAAGTTTCTGATATTCGCTGCACGAATTCAGAAATAAAACCAATATTAATAGAATAAAAGCGTATTTCTTCATACTTAAATTTGGACTGCAAAAGTAGTTAATTAATTGGTAATAACAAAATAAAAAAAATTAAATGTGATTTTTTAATAAAATCATATACTATGATTCTAACTGTTAAATCTGATTGTTGCACGATATTTCCATCCCCTTTTTTAATATAAACCTTCATAACTTCCTAACTTCACTAACTTCACTAACTTCACTAACTTCCTAACTTCACTAACTTCCTAACTTCCTAACTTCACTAACTTCAACAACTTCCTAGCTTCACTAACTTCACTAACTTCACTAACTTCCTAACTTCAACAACTTCCTAACTTCAACAACTTCCTATCTTCATAAACTTTAAACCTTGCAAACTCTATTTCAGATATTTTCTAAATCCCGCTGTCATTGCTACCTGATATTTTCCTTTATTGTCGGAATAAACCAAATAGCATTCCATATCTTTAATTTGATTACATAATATTAAACTGCTATCGACGCCTATTACCATGAAAGCTGTTGCATAGGCATCTGCCTGCATCGATGTTGGAGCTACAACCGTAGCACTCAACAAATTGTGTTCCACCGGAAATCCGGTTATGGGGTTGATGGTATGGGCATATTTTTTACCGCCCTGCATATAAAACTGACGATAATTTCCGGATGTTGTAAGCCCTACATTCGTTACACTGATGATAGTTTGCAATTCTCTGTTTGAATTTTCGGGATCATCAATCGGTTTATCGATACCAATTTGCCAATACTTACCTTTGGGATTCATGCCCTTACATACTATTTCACCGCCAATGTCAATCATGTAATTTTCGCATCCGTTGTTTTCGAAAAGTCGGGCAATGAGATCGGCTGACAATCCTTGAGCGATTGCACTGGCATCGAGCATAATACGCTTGTCTTCTTTAATAATTTTTTTATTTACCAAACGAACTTTGTGATAACCGATATACGGCAAAATTTCAACCACATCAGGTTGCTTGCTTCTGTCCTTATTTCCAAATCCAAATCCCCATGCATTGACCAAAGGAGCAACCGTAATGTCAAATGCACCGTTAGTTCGTTCCGATATCTCCATGGCTGTTTTGAACATTGTTTCAAAATAATCATCTGTCAACACTGAATCATTGTTCTGATTAATTTTTGAAATCACCGAGTTCGGATCATAGGTTGACAATGACAAATTGAAACGGCTGAATAAACTGTCGATAGCCACTTGTAAATCTTTGCCATCGGGATGCTGATAAGTAGCTGAATAATAAGTTCCTTGCGCTTTTCCTTCGTTGTGAATATATTCGGATGGTTTTTCATTTTCAGGAGAAAAAATAAAATATGCCGCAATAAAAACACCCATCAACAACAATGGCAATGTAATCTTTTTTGATTTTGGGCTCATAAATTAAATATCAATCGTTTACCTCTGTAATTTGCATTTACCTGATGCTTATCATAAACTTTATTTCCATTGACCCAGGTTGTTTCAATTTGATTATCAAATGTAGTACCTTCGAAAGGTGACCAAGCGCAATGATACAAAATATTTTCGGGTGCAACTGTCCACACCTGATCGGGATTTACTAACACGAGATCGGCATAATAACCGGAACGAATATAACCGCGATTTTTTATTCTGAACAAATCGGCCGGAGCGTGACACATTTTTTCTATCACTTTTTCAACCGTAAAATACCCTTTGTCAGCCATTTGCAACATAGCAACAAGTGAGTGTTGCACCAACGGTCCACCCGATGTGGCTTTCAGACAAGAACCTGCTTTTTCGCGCAGCAAATGGGGCGAATGGTCGGTGGCAACCACATCAATTTTGCCCGAATTAACAGCTTCAATCAATGCTTTTCTGTCGGATGCGGTTTTAATGGCAGGATTCCATTTAATTCGGCTTCCGTGTTTTATATAATCCTCGTCCGAAAACCACAAATGATGAATACACACTTCGGCAGTTATTTTTTTATCTTTAAGCAATTTATCCTGATCGAATAATGTCATTTCTTTTGCTGTGGAGAGATGTAAAATGTGTAACCGTGCATTGTATTTCGTGGCAAGGCCAACGGCAAAAGATGACGAACGATAACATGCTTCAGTGTTGCGAATGAGCGGATGGTACTGAATAGGGATATCGTCGCCGAGTAAATTTTTGTAATATTCCTTGTTTTTTTGGATAGTCACTTCATCTTCGCAATGGGTGGCAATCAGCATCGGAATTTCTTTAAAAATACGGCTCAGGGTTTCAGTGTTATCAACCAGCATATTTCCGGTGGACGAACCCATAAAAACTTTAACGCCGCATACTTTTTCGTGGTCAATTTTATGCAATTCATCAAGATTATGATTGGTTGCACCCATGTAAAAGGAATAATTTGCAAGCGATTTCTCAGCTCCCAGTGCATATTTATCTTCGAGTGCTTCTATCGTTATTGTCAGCGGCATGGTGTTTGGCATTTCCATTATTGAAGTAACTCCTCCAGCCACTGCAGCACACGATTCGGAAAAAATATTCCCCTTGTGCGTGAGTCCGGGTTCACGAAAATGAACATGATCGTCAATTACACCGGGAAGCAATAATTTTCCTGTTGCATCAATCACTTCATTAGCTTCAACATCTTTTTTTCCTTCAAATACAGCTTTGATCAACTCACCTTCAACCAAAACCGAACCAACAAAAGTTTTTCCTTCGTTGATAATCGTTGCATTTTTTATAAGTTGAGAATATGACATGTGGAATTTATGATTGACAATTTACGATTTACCATTTACCATTTACGATTGATGATTTACCATTTACGATTTATGATTTACGATTGAACTGAAAAACGAACTATTTATACTACGGATTTTTTTGGATATTTCCTGATCAAACTGCTTAATTTCAACTGCATAACTCCAAAAAAAGCTTCTCCGAAAATTCCACCACTCATTTTCGAAGTCCCTAATACACGGTTAGTAAATACAATGGGAACTTCATGCAATGTAAATCCACATTTATAGGCAGTGAATTTCATTTCTATCTGAAATGCATATCCTTTGAAACGAACTTTGTCTAACTCCATGGTTTCGAGCACTTCGTGCCGGTAACATTTAAAACCGGCAGTTGTGTCGGCAATACGGATACCGAGAATAAACCTTACATATATCGAAGCAAAATAAGAAATTAACACCCTGCTAATAGGCCAGTTAACTACATTTACACCTGTTTTATAGCGCGACCCTATGGCTACATCCGCTCCATTCACGGCACATTCATTATATAGTCTGTTCAAATCTATGGGATTATGCGAAAAATCGGCATCCATTTCAAAAATATAATCATAACTGTTTTTTATTCCCCATTTAAAGCCGGCTATATAAGCAGTACCTAATCCTAATTTTCCTTCGCGCTCAATGATAAACAAGCGATCGGAAAATTCAGGCTGCAGATTTTTAACAATCGCGGCAGTCCCATCAGGAGAACCATCATCAATAATCAAAACATGTGCATTTAAAGGCTGTTCGAAAACAACACGAATAATATTTTCGATGTTTTCTTTCTCGTTATAAGTCGGGATGATGACTAAACATGCTTCCATATAATCGGATTGTGAGATGATTATTAAAAAATATATAGTTCAGATGGAGAGAACCTGTCGAGTGTTACCAATTGCACTTCTTTTCCAACTTCAATGTTTTTATCTTTGAGATAACCTCTTATGGTTTCATAAGCCAATTCGGGTCTGTTGTTTTCTCTGCTTAAATGGCATAAAAAAATATATTGCAATTTCTCGTGATAATTTTCAGCCAGAAACAGTCCGCACTGGTCGTTGCTTAAATGTCCGGTATCGGCAAATATTCTGTTTTGCAAATGAATGGGATAAGTACTTTTTTTTAGCATATCCACATCATGATTCGCTTCGAAAACCAAAAAATCGGCTTGTTTCAGATGAAAAGCAGCATTTTCGCAAACACACCCCAGATCGGTTGCAAAAGTAAATCTTTTATCTTTATATTCAACAGTATAACCCACACTATCGGTAGAATCGTGCATTACCGGAAATGGTGTAATCCTGAAATCGCCAATTACTACAGTTTCATGCTTTTCGATATATTTGCGGCTTGTAAAAAGTTTTTCGGTTACACAATAACTTTGCTGAATGCCATCATGAATTTTTCGGGTGGCATAAACCGGCACTTTATATCTTTCGCCTATCGAACCTACTGCACGTATATGGTCGGCATGATCGTGAGTTACAAAAACCCCCCATATATTGCTGAAATCTAACCCTATATTTCTCAGATATTTTCTTGTCGTACGCACTCCAATTCCGGCATCGATAAGAATTCCATAAGAAGCGTTTCCAATAAAATAACAATTTCCGCTGCTCCCACTCCCAAAACTCTGAAAACGCAATTTATTCATAAAAAATTTCACTGTAATTAAAAACGCAAAATTAACACTAAAAACGACACATCAACTAAAAATAAACGGAAATAAGGTTAAGTGTTGATAAATTGATAAATTTACTATATTTGCATTAAAATATAAACCAGAATGATAACTCGGAAAAACAAGCAACTTTTGTTGATTATAGGTGTTTTAAGTATGTTGCTGATTGCTTTTTATGTATGGCTCATGCCCCTGTTCGATGTAAACCATCACAACACAGGTTTGCAAATACTTGATTTACGACATTCGTACAATAAAAATGCTGTTATTCAATTTTTTAGCACAATAGGCGAATCGGGGATAATTCAATACAAAACCTTTATTTTCGTTGATTTTGTTTATCTATTTGTTTACGGTGCTTTGGCTTTTTTCTTTCTGAAATTTTTGCTCAACAATTTGGAGCGTTTAGGAATTGTACTTCAATGGGCGCTATGGTTACCAGCATTATTGATGATACTTGATATTATTGAAAACATTAATATTTTGGTTTTATTGAAAAATAATGCTGACTTACCCGAATTTAATGTTCAGTTTGGCTCTGCGGCTACCACATTAAAATGGATATCAGCCGCTGTAATTATCGGAATGGTTATGGTTTTCGCACTTATAGTCATAGTGCGAAATGTGTTCATAAAAATACGAAAAACGTTAAAACTAATAATATGATAGTACAAAAAGAAATTACACTTCGCTCCCGCTCCCGCGGTTTTCATCTAATTACCGATGAAATATTAGCGCATTTGCCTGCGTTGCCCGAAACCGGATTATTGAACCTATTTATGAAACACACATCGGCAGCACTTACTATCAACGAAAATGCAGATCCGGATGTTCACTCAGATATGGGAAAAATATTCGACCGGATTGTTCGTGAACGTGACCCGTTTTACGAACACACATTCGAAGGAGATGATGATATGCCTGCTCATGCCAAATCAACAATAACGGGCGTTTCACTCACAATTCCGATTACTTCGCGAAAACTGAATTTGGGTATCTGGCAGGGAATTTATCTTTGCGAGTTCAGAAATTACGGTGGAAACCGAAAAATTGTAGTAACGGTGTATAACTGAAAAAATGGCGACAAAAAAACCTAAAAAAGCGAAATCCCAATTATTAATAATGAAAAGCAGACAAATTTTTATCGCAGTTGCTTTAGTTGCTATATCATTTAGTCTGATCAGTTGCACCAATGACGGAATAACTATCAACAACCGCTCAAAACTTGACACACTTTCGTTTTCATCTTCGATGAAAGGATGGGAATTGTACAGTTGGGCTAATGGTAATGACTGGTATTACTCTTTTTTACCCGGCACAAACCGACAGAAAACATACAATGAAGTAATAAAAAATCCCATTGTCGTTATCGGTAAAGACTCTCTCAAAATGATACTTAACAAGTTGTCGGCTAATGAAAATATTTTTTGGATGGGCGAAAATTGGTTAAAAAACATTTGGCTAAATAATTACGATAAACTTTCCTTACCCGACAACAACACGGTCGAAGAAATCAAACAATATTGTATCCGCAAAAAATTGATTTTATTGATTAGCAATTAGTAAATTTCCATCCCTATTTTGATTTTTGTAGAATTGTCATTTAAAGTCAAAAACTGAAATTTCCAAACAATTATTCCACAAAATCAATTGAATATTAAATAATATCAATTATTTTATTAATATTATTCATTTTTACTTGCATTTTATTAAATAACATATTATATTTGCAAAAAAATATTTAATAATATGTTACCCACTTATTGCCCTGGTTGCCACGCGCAACTCAAAGTAAAATGTATGAAATGCGAAAGTTGTCAGACCGAAGTTACAGGTCTGTACGATTTGCCTGTACTTGCTCTTCTGCCCGAAGTGGATCAGCAGTTTGTACTTCGGTTTGTAAAAAACAGCGGAAGTCTGAAAGAAATGGCTTCGAAACTGAAACTCAGTTATCCTACGGTCAGGAATATGTTGAACGAAATCATTTCAAAACTCAATTCGTATGAAAAGTAAAAATCTTTCTGAATTTCTTTTCAATCCGTTCACACGCATCGCCGGTTGGCAAGCATTTGGTATCGGATTGATATTCATAGCATTAATGGGTGTAATTGGAACTTATGCGAATATAATTTTTGATGGAGTTATCGATATGCACATTGAGCATGAAACGACCCTTACACATTCATTTATATTACTTGCAATCGACATTATCAGTCTTGTTTTTGTGATGTTTGTTGCGGGATTATTTATCGCCGGAAAATTCAGATTTGTTGATATTCTGGGCACAATGACCTTGTCGAAAGCACCCTTTTTATTGCTTGCCATTGTTGGATTTTTCACCAAAATGCCCGACATGAGCGATGTATTAAAAGATCCCTTTATTATGCTGAGTTCACCATCATTGGTTTTTTTACTTCTTCTTTCGCTTCCCGTTATCTTATGGTCGATTGCTTTAATGTATAACGGTTTCAAAGTATCAACGGGTGCAAAAGGAACAAAATTGACCATAACTTTTATTACAGCTGTTTTCGTGGCCGAGATCATTTCAAAAGTATTAATTCACTTTATTTTGAAAAGGCTATGAAACGATTATTATTTTTAATAACGATTATAACAATATCATTCAACGCTTTAGCACAGGATATTACAGGCGAGTGGAATGGATTACTGAAAGTACAGGGTATGAAATTGAGGATTGTATTTCATATCAGCAAGACTGACAACAGATATGCAGCCGCAATGGATAGTCCCGATCAGGGAGCGAAAGGAATCCCCATGTCGGCTGTTACTTTCGTAAACAATGTGTTAACACTTGAAATGAAAGCTGCAAGCATTAAATACATTTCCGAAACAATAAGTTCTGATTCGATAAAAGGCACTTTTGCACAAATGGGTCAAAAATTTCCTTTGAATTTATATCGGAAAGAAGTGGTTCAGCAAAAACCAAAACGTCCGCAGGAACCAACGCTTCCGTACCCATACAAATCGGAAGACATTACTTTTTACAACGCCAAAGACAACATTAGACTTTATATGGATTAGATTTCTATGTAATTAAATATAAGAAGTTTAACACTAAGAACACTTAATTGCACTAAGATACACTAAGTGAATTAAACCCAAATATAGATCACTAAGAAATAAAACATAAATGTTTTATT
>JAURYY010000215.1 GCA_030653695.1 Paludibacter sp.
AACGAAATCACATTTATTCCGTCGGGGCGTCGATGGCTCATTCCTGTTCCGGTAATAATGTTTAACGATTTAGGTGCATCCATTTTGGTGGTTTCTATATTTTTTTCAAATTTTTTTAGATTTTCAACTGCTTCATCAATATATCCCACACCGAGTTTAATTTCGAAAGCTGCATAATCGCCATTACGTTTCTGAACAATAGCATCAATTTCCAAACCATACGAATCATTATAATGAAATACATTGGCGTCATTTGCTTTAGCATATACATTTAACTCGTGCGTTGCCAACGACTCAAATAAAAAGCCTGTATATTTTAAATCTTTTACTAACGATTCTTTATTTAATCCCAATGCTGCTACTGCCAACGAAGTGTCACACAAATGTCTTTTGGGTGATTTACGTAACAATGCCGATGAACGAATATGCGGATTAAAGGCCGGTTGCTCATACAAAATCATTAAGCGGGACAATGCGTCAAGATATTCTGCTATTGTGTTTCTCGATAATTCATTTCTGTCAGAAGTTTTCACATCCTGCTCCAATGTCTTATTATCGACTAATGTTGCGGTGTTCCTTGCAATTGAACGGATTAAACTTCGGACTTTTAAAGGGTCGCGTTTAACTCCCGAAATCCTGCTCATATCCACTTCACAAAGTAAATCAACGTAGCTGCTGTTCATTATAAGGGCATTTTTTGTGCTTTCATTCAATAAAGCCGGCCACCCGCCTATCAGCATTTTATCTATAATGAAATCGAGCGAAACTCCTGCATCGTAAAAGTTGGGAAAAGACCCTTGCAGTAAATCCGAAACCTTCACTATTCCAGTCGAATACCCTAATTCCTGCCAGGACATGGTGTCCATTTGCACTACTGTAAAACGCCCGGCCCCGCTATGTAGCTTGACATCATCAAGTGGGTTAGCCGAACCTGTAAGAATAAATTGCCCTTTCGCTTTACGGTCGTCCACTTCGTGCCTGATATAATTCCAGATTTCGGGTTACTCCTGCCATTCATCAATTAACCGGGGCGTATTCCCTACCAATAAAAGTTGAGGATTGGTTGCCATGATAGTAGGAACCTGTTTGTCCCTATCCATTTCTACTAAGCTTTTGGCATATTGTTTGGCAGTGGCTGTTTTTCCACACGATTTTGGTCCTTTTATAAGCACTGCACCCGAAGCAGTTAATTTATCCAACAGATCTTCTTCAATAATTCTTTTTATGTAACTCATAATTAGTTCTATAATTTCAGTGCAAAGATATAAATAACTTTTAATTGTGCATTATTCATTAAAAATAGTGTGCATTATTCAATAATCCTATTGTGCAAAAATCAGATTTTCCTCGATTTAGTAGTTTTGAGTTTAGAGTTTAGAAAGAAACTACATCAATTAACAACTAATCATTAACCATTACCCACTATCACTTCCATTTCATTAAAAATCTCAATCGCTTTCGAACGTTCAAGCCCGGATTTTTCAGCTACAGCAATCAGATCTTCTTTTGTAGGTGTGATGCTGTTGTTAATAGAAGTGGTGTGATATCCACGAATACCATCGCTTGGTAAAACATCGAATGCAGGTGTTAAACGCCATTCATTATGGAGCAACATAAACGCAAAATTTTTGGCGTGATCATCCTTATTTCCAATCAGGAAATTAAAAACCATAAGTCGGTATAATTTCCATAATTCCTGAACGTTGCGTGTAAGCACCCGACAAAGTTGAAAAATATTCAGATAATCCAATGAGGGAATCCGATAATCGGCATTCAACAAACCAGCAACACTTACCACATGAAGTTTTCCCTGCATTGTTCTATCGAAACGTTCAACGCCGAAAAATTTATTTTCAAATAATCTGGTTTCGGGCATTTCTACACCACATTTTTTGGCAAGCAAAGAAGTGTCATATTCAATTTGTCCGATGGTTGAAGGATCGATAGTGGCTCTAAACTTCACAAGCCATTCTTTACCCTCAAACGTTGTAAATATTTTAGGACGTGCACCACCCGGAGAACCACCTTGCCGGTATAAATTTTCAATAGAATCGCCATGATAGTTATTACTACTTAAAATTTTCAGGGTTTCGGCTGCTAAATATTCAAAATTGACAGTTTCATCGTTGCTTATCACACTTTGATCGGGGCGAAATTCCAATGCTCCACGACCTGATGAACCTACTAATGATAACCTGTCCAAAATGGACCATGTTTTGGGATTCAGCCCTTGCATTTGAAGGTAGCGATCTAATACCAACAATCCCCAACCATCGGGCAAGCAGTCATCAAAAACACCAAAATTCCCATCGAACGGTGAGCGTTTGGCCAGGATAACACCTTGTCTCAATGGAAGGTCCAATGGCGAAATGGAAGTCCCTTTTTGAAGATATTCAGCATCATACTCAAAAGCACAAATTCCTTCTTTTGTTTGCGCCAGCCTGCCTACTTTGACATTTCCTAAAAAAACTTCAACAAGTTTTATGGTCTTCATGTTTAGCCCCCTAACCCCCGATAGGGGAAAAGAAAAATGTAACTCTCCATACAATTATTTTTTCGGTTTAATTGTTAATCGCATGAAACAGCATTTATTATTGTTTTTTTTTAATCTGATATGAGAACTCTGTAAGAGTTTTCTGTGCATAACCCACAGATTTATCTGGGGGAAAGTGAATCAACGAAAAAAGAAACTCTGTAAGGGTTTCCCAACACTATACACAAAGAATCTAATCATCAAAAAGGTACTTTTCATCAAACTCAATCCCATGCTCAATAAGCAAAGCTCGCAATTCATCCTCAAAACTTGTGATACGGTGATGTTCTTTCTGATTTTTTATATAGTTTACTATCATCTTTTTGTCTTTATTGCTATACGATAAGCCACAATAGCCTTCTGCCCATGACTCGAATTTTGGAAAATTACCAGACGCTGTCATCCATATATTAGTCGCAGTTTTTATTTCTTTGATAAAATCAGCCAACCCAATTGTAGAATGTATATCACAGAATATATGTATATGGTTTTCAGTTCCATTAATTCGGTATAAAACACTTTTCCTCTTTTTTATTATTCCCCAAATATATTTATACAACTCTTCGTGCCGGGTTTCGGGAAGTGTATTTTTACGTTTGTAGGTACAAAACACGATATGGAAAAGTGATTGTCGATAGCTGTTCATGGTAATTTGATAAAAACTTGAATTATTTGATGTTGGGCAACCTCTATGAGGTTGTTTCATTGTTCTCATTTCCAGCCCCCAGATAAATCTGGGGGCTGAGTGAAAATCAGCACATATCTATTATTATAAAATACATAAAATAAGTTGACTAATTTGTTGTATTTCTTTCATTTTGCAATTCTGTTTCAAACGATTAAACCTTTTTAATTGTCGTATTGAACTCGCATAGAACATGGTCTTTTGGTTAACGCATGTATTAATGCTCGTTTCATGATTTGTTCCCGCGTTTTCGAATACCGGATTCTGCTCCCAACAAATCTTCAAGGTTTTGATACTGTCGTTGGGCAAACAGGGTACTGAAATCAGTTGTCATATCCATTGCCATTGCCAACTTCACTAAATTCAAAAGCGAAATTTCTCCTGTTCGTTCAAATTTACGGTAGGTTTCGATGTTTACACCAGCCCGTTTAGCTAAACCACTTTGAGTCAGATTCAATTCCAACCGTCTGCTTTTTAC
>JAURYY010000144.1 GCA_030653695.1 Paludibacter sp.
CATCCCGAAACGTAGTGAGGGATCTCAAAAAACATCAATGTATTGAACTGACTCAAAGGAAATAAAAGAGTTTTATTATCACTAAAATTGGCAGAGAAGTGAAATAAGGAATAAATAGCACCTCAAAAAAAGAAATAACCATTTTTTGTCCTTTTGGTCGAAAACGATATTTTTAATTACCGAGTTTTTTACCAATAATGCTAAATAACCGTTATGAGATTGAAAGGCATCTAAAAGCATTAAAGTAATATATTCGGCAATGTCAAAATTGCCTTTGCCTGTCATTGCATCTAACCCGTTTTGATTCTTGAAATTTGATTTTTTTGGAAGATTGGACGAATTAAGACTACCTAATTTAGAGTTTGTTACCCAAGGTGGATTTCCAATAATTAATAATTTTTCGGTTGGAAACTGTTTAGAAATATCTTTAAAATCAAAATCGAAAATACTACAATGCGTGATTGTAATTTCCGGTTTGTGGCTATCAGGATTTGAAAGAAAAAAATCGAGAATACTAAATTTAGTTTCCCATACATACGGTTTATAAATTTAGATTCCAAATATTTTCTTTAGTGTTTTAAAATTTGATAACGATGCAATAATGAAATTACCTTTTCCGCAAGTTGGCTCAATAACAATTTCTGGCGATATATTTCTTTTTGACAAATGCTTTGCAACCTTATTTGCTAAGTCTTTGTTTGTTTGAAAATCTCCATATTCCGCACGGTCAGGTTCTTCTACTACGTTACTATTTGATAGAAAAAGATATTTGATAAGCGTATTAAAATCATCGTTATCAAAAAAATGTTTGATGCCGAAAGCATCAAACATTTTTTGATTTGCAATTTCAAAAGATGTTGTGTTTTTTAGAAATTCATTTAAGAATACTAAAACCTGATAAGAAATATTTGCTTCAAATATTTTCATTATTTCGCAACCTTATCAATAACCTTACTAATTCCTTGAACCGTTTTGTCGAGAGTTACAATACGTTGGTATTGTAATCGCCATTGCAATGCGTTTGAAATTGTCAAATAACCTTGTATAGGTGGAGTTTTAAGTATTTGCTTTGCTAACTGATTTAGAGTAATTTCATCAGCAGGAATATGTTTATCATTCAGATAAGCGACTATATCTTCAACATTTGCTTTATCTTTTATCATTTCAAGCAAGCGGAAAGTTGTCGTATAATCAGCTGTTCGCTCTTTTGATATGAACGAACAACTTACAAAATCTAACGTTGCTGTTTTTGTTTTTGGGTCATCTAATTTGTCATAAACGAAAACAAGTAGATTATAGCCAAGTCCAAAAATTTTCTGTTTAGCGTCCTTGAAAGGACATGATGACTGAGGTTGTTTAATCGATGTAACCTTTATATCTGTCAAAATATCTTCTGATGGCAAGTCAATGTCATTAGCAGAAGAACCAATTGTTGTTTTGTATTTTGAGTTTAATTGTTCTTGAAATTTATGTTCAATATGTGTCCCTACTGCTTTCCCGTCTGTTACGCCAAAAAGTAATTTGTTTTGAATCTTTGATTCTGCAATGCAAAACGCTTCTGCTTTTAACTTGTCTATTGTTAGTTTTTCTTTCATTCATTCTAATTCCTTGTATTTTAGTTTACAAATTTAATCATTTTTCCTGTCATTTGGTACGCTGTACGGTTTCTTAGTATTCTGACTAACGACATAATAAAAACGTTATTCCCTGTTTTTTTTCAAATATAGTTGATGCATTTCTCTGGCTTTACTCAAACAAGCCGGATTGGAGGCGTCAATTAATGTAGGGTCTAATTTTGGTATTTTAATAATAGTTCCAACGTGTATATTATCGGGATTTTTTACAGCTTCTTTGTTTGCTTCGAATATATAAATCCAAAAATCTTTGTGTCCGTAATACTTTTTTGCAAACGTTGTTAAGCGGTCGCCTGGCTCAAAACGCACAGTAGCAATATAAGTTACTGGTTTTGCAATCAGTTTTTCATCAATTGCGGCAACAGGTTTTACTGTTTTATTTTCTTCTACAGTTTTACTAACTTTATTCGTCTCAGTTACTTGGTTTGTTTCGTTTGTTTTAACTTCGTTTGTTTCAGTTTGTTTTTTAAAAAGCAAATGATATAACTTCGTAGCCAACTCGAAACTGCGCAGGTGTTGAATATCGGTTAATCGTTCGTCAAGTTTTGGAATTTTGATTAAAGTTCCGCTTTTAATATTCGCCGTATCCTGATTAGTATCTTTATTTGCCTCATAAATGTAAACCCAGAAATCTTTATGCCCATAAAACCTTTTGGATAAATCAGTTAAGCTATTCGAGCTTCGTACGCGATCAACAGTAATAATATCCTCGTACTTTCTTGCATTTTCGAATAAAATGTCATACATATCGAGTGCTGCTACTGTATCAACACTAATTTTTACTGTCGTATCGGACGCGTTTGAGGCTATCATTGAATCTGACAGTAAATCTGGATTTTCATTTACACCTAATCTATTTGTTATAGCATTATTTGATAAAACATTATCGTTAATCCAAGCATAAAACGATAAATTATAAAAATACAATGTTAATAATCCACCTGTAACAAAAAATAACAATAAAATAATCCAAAGACCTGCCCTTTTTGCGTTAGTGTTCTTAGTTGAGAACTCAGCTTCATCTACTTTACTTTGGAGAATTTCAACAATTTTGTTTTCTTCTTTATCTACCGGCTCTTCAGCGTCTTTATCAGCAATTACAACGGTTGGTTTATTATCTTCAGGTATAGTTGTAGTAATGATGTTGACAGGAATTTCATTTATTTCAATAAGTTCTTCCAAAACTCGGTCATTAACATCAAGCTCATTTTCAGCATTTTCAAACTGATTCTTTTCGCTATTATCAACTGTGTTTGAATTTAATGATTCAACTTTCTGATCTTTTTGATTTTCAACATCCTCCCCGTTTTCATTCGACAGATTACTTTCAACTACTAATTCATTGATTTCTAAATTGTAATTTACCGAAGAGTTTATTTCTGACAGGATACTTTTAATTTCTGCTGCCTGATCATTTAATGCTTTCAATGGGTCGGAAAGTTGATGAATTGTTGTAGTAATATTATCTAAAACTACGGGGCTTAAATGCGCAAAAGGTTCATTTACTATAACTTTCAGCAGCTCATCGGGAGTAAAAGTAATTTTGTAATATCCATTCAATAAAATTTCCTCTCCGGTATTGACATTTACACTTTTTCGCGACTCATTCCACTGAAGTTTAAAAGTACCAAAGTTTTTTATCTTTGCAGCATCTCCGTCCATCAAGGATTCTTCGATGGATGAAAACATATTTTTTATGAAATCTTCGGCAACACGCTTACTGATTGAAAGTTTAGCAGCTACCTGATCAATTATTTCCTGCGATGAAATTTTTTCCTTATTCATGATGTGTTAAGTCTTTAAGTTTATCTTTCAGAATTAAACTTTGCTTGAAATTAACAACCAACTTAGGCGGAATGAGTGTACGTATCTGAGTGGCAGGATGAACCGACAGGCGTTCTTCCTTCTTTCTCACTTCTAAACTCCCAAAACTCTGCACACCTATTGTTTTTCCGTCACGCAATTGTTCAGTACAGGTTTCAATTGTAGCAGCCAATAAATTTTCAATATCCTGCTTTGGAAGATTCATTTTTAATGCAATTTTAGCAATAAGTTCTTTGTGATTCATGGTGGTATATTTCGTGTTTCTCGTTTCGG
>JAURYY010000223.1 GCA_030653695.1 Paludibacter sp.
AAACTTTAAAGTATGATTTGATTATTTTCTCTGTGATTGCTTCAAGTAATAGTTCAAAAATGATAGGCGTTAAAATTAGCAGTCTTAAATCATTCCGAGTTATCGGAATGAAAATCCGTTTTCAATCCGCTTAATCAGCGAGAATCCGCGTTCCATTCTTTTCCATTTCTTCACAGAAAATAGATTCGAAAACTAACCATATACCGTCAACCTTGTCTTAGAAATGAGCCATTATTTATTGTTTTACAAATAAAAAAATACGTTGGGTACAAAAGCCGATAGTCATTTTATTAATACTATTTTATAATCGTCTTCCTACTTGTTCCACCATTCCTTTTTTCCAATGTGCAAAATCACCCAATTGAATATGTTTACGGGCTTCGCCAACCAACCAGAGGTAAAAAGCAAGGTTATGAATTGAAGCAATCTGCAGGGCTAAAAATTCTTTGCTTATAAATAAATGCCGCAAATATGCTTTTGAATAGGCTTTATCCACATACGAAGTTCCGTTTTCGTCGAGAGGTGAAAAATCATTTTTCCATTTCTCGTTTTTCATGTTCATTATCCCCTGCGCAGTGAATATCATTCCGTTTCGTCCGTTTCGGGTAGGCATTACACAATCGAACATATCCACTCCGCGCTCAATGGCTTCGAGTATATTTTGCGGAGTTCCCACGCCCATCAGATAACGCGGTTTATCTTTAGGTAGTATTTCGTTCGCAATTTCAATCATTTCGTACATTTTTTCGATGGGCTCACCCACCGCCAATCCACCGATAGCATTGCCTTCGCAATTTTGTGAAGCAATAAATTCAGCCGACTGTCGTCGCAAATCGGGATATACACATCCCTGAACTATAGGGAAAAATGTTTGCGAAAAACCGTATTTTGGTTCAGTATTGTCGAAATGTTTCACGCCTCGTTCGAGCCAGCGGTGGGTCAGTTCCATCGATTTTTTGGCATAATAATAATCTGCATCGCCGGGTGTACATTCATCGAAAGCCATAACGATATCAGCACCGATTGAACGTTGAATTTCAACTGTTTTTTCGGGTGTAAACAAATGCTTACTTCCATCAATGTGCGACCGGAAAGTTGCACCTTCTTCGTGCAGTTTTCGGTTTCCGGACATCGAAAATACCTGATAACCACCGCTATCGGTCAAAACAGGACCGTTCCATCCATTAAATTTATGCAATCCGCCGGCACGTTCTATCGTGTCAATTCCCGGTCGGAGATAAAGATGATAAGTGTTGGCTAATATTATTTGCGCTTTAATATCTTCTCGTAGTTCGTGAAAATGAACCGCTTTAACAGAAGCAACCGTACCTACAGGCATAAAAATTGGCGTTTCGATAACGCCATGATCTGTGGTTATTTTACCCGCTCGTGCCTGCGAATTTCGGTCAGTGTTTTCTATTTCAAAAGTCATTTAATAATTAACAATTTTAAAAATATTTTATTATCGAACGATATTACGAAGTTTCAAAAGTCAACTTCAAACTCTCAAAAGTATAAAATTTTCAAGTATCCTTTGTCCTGCTTCGCCCGATTTTTCGGGATGAAATTGCATGGCGTAAAAGTTATTTTTTTGCATTGCCGAGCTAAATTGTGCGATGTAATCTGTTTTGGCAATTGCATTACTACATGACTCAACATAGAAGCTATGAACAAAATACATAAAAGAATTTTCCGATACCCCATCAAACAGTTTTGATTTCAATCCGAAAATATTATTCCAGCCAATCTGAGGAATTTTAAACCCAACGGTATCAGGGAAGCGTTTCACAGTTTCATCAAATATCCCTAAGCAATGTGTGTTGTTTTCCTCCGAAAATTTACATAAAAGTTGCATTCCGAGGCAAATTCCTAAAACCGGTTGGGTGAGCGAACAAATTAATTCGTCCAATCCTTTTTCTTTCAAAAATTGCATGGCTGAGGAAGCTTCGCCCACTCCGGGAAAAATGACGCGGTCGGCAGTACGGATTTCTTCGTGATTGTCAGTAACAATCGCATTTACACCTATACGTTCCAACGCAAAAAGCACTGAACGAATATTCCCCGCATTGTATTTAATAATTACTACTTTCATTTTATTTTAGTGGCAATAATCACCCAATCAACCAACAATGGGGCTGTTGCTGTCCCGATTGCTATCGGGAGTCGAAGCATGCCCCATTGCTACCACCCAATCAATTTATTTGTGTCAGTGTCAGGGAAGATGACAGCAGGTTTAAACAACCGAGCTTCTTCCATTTCCATCATGGTGTAAGCCATAATTATCACTACATCGCCGGGTTGAACAAGACGGGCTGCTGCTCCATTGATACAAATAACACCTGATCCCCGTTCGCCTGGAATAACATAAGTTTCAAAACGTTCTCCGTTGTTGTTGTTGACAATACTTACCTGTTCGTTGGCAATTATATTGGATGCATCCATCAAGTCCATATCGATAGTGATACTTCCTATATAATTCAAATTGGCTTCGGTAACAGAAACACGGTGAATCTTCGATTTTACGATGGTAACTAACATATTGTGTTGGTTAAATTATCAGTAATTCAGTTTATTGTAAAAATTAATTAATTATATATCTGATATTGTCGATAAGACGAACAGCACCACAAAAAACAGTAATGCATCCCACTGTAGGTTTCGACCAGGTACGCATTATTTGGAGCGATTCAATATCAACAATTTCAAAGTATTCCACTTTAAGCCCCTTAACTGCGTTAACTTCGCCGATAACCCATTGACTCAATTCATCGGGTGTGAAAGAGTTTACAAAGTTACGACTTTCGAACAAAACTTTCGATATTTCACTTGCTTTTTTACGCTCTTCGGTCGATAATCGTTCGTTGCGGCTGCTCATTGCCAGTCCACTTGGTTCGCGAACTATCGGACAGTCTATGATATCAACCTTATAATTCATAATTTTAACCATGCGATGAATGATGGACAATTGCTGAAAATCTTTTTCGCCGAAATAGGCTTTGTCAGGTTGTACCAAATTGAAAAGCTTACTAACAATCTGAACCACACCGTTAAAATGTCCCGGACGAAACTTTCCTTCCATAACCTGATCAAGTCCTCCGAAATCAAACTGAAAAGGAATGTTCATTTCTTCTAAAGCGTACATGTCTTCAATGTTGGGAACAAAAACTAAATCACAACCTGTTTTTTCAAGTAATAAGATGTCAACATCTAAGTTTCGCGGATATTTTTCGAGGTCTGTTTTATTGTTAAATTGAGTAGGATTGACAAAAATACTGACAATACAAAAGTCGTTTTCGGCGATTGCACGTTCCACCAACAATTTGTGACCGGCGTGTAATGCTCCCATTGTAGGAACAAATCCGATTTTTTCCCCGGTGTTTTTTGCACCGAAAATTTCTTTTTTTAGTTCATCGGCATGCTTAACTATCTTCATGTTTATGTTCAAAAATATTTATGTTCCGAATTTTTTAAAATGGCTGCAAAATTACAAAAACTTATTTATTATTACTTGATTTTGTGTCTCTGTAAAATAATAAACATGAATTTCTTCTTATTTGTTTGTTTTTATTTCATTTTTATTCCAATGTAACATAAAGTTATTACATTATAATACTTTAGTTTCAAGGTTAAACTTTTATAAACACCTAACAGGGAAATGAATAATTTAAACATATTAAATATCTGATTGTTTGAGTTGTAAAATTTTTCAACTTTTTTTTATATGTTGAAAATGACAAATATTAAATAATTGCGATTAACATTTTGATTTAAGTCTTGCCTATATCCGATTTTTTTTATATATCTTTGCAACTCAAATCAATTTACCTAAATGTCGGGTTTCATACGCATGAAAAAAGTTAATAAAGTATTATATATTTCTCAAGAAATTTTTCCTTATTTACAAGAATCTGAAATATCAAATATGGGTAGATATTTGCCTCAGGCAGTGCAAGACAGAGGAAAAGAAACCCGTACATTTATGCCAAAATTCGGAGCTGTTAACGAGCGCCGGAATCAGCTC
Source organism: Paludibacter sp. (assembly GCA_030653695.1). GTDB lineage: Bacteria > Bacteroidota > Bacteroidia > Bacteroidales > Paludibacteraceae > Paludibacter. Next base: position 4,022 of record JAURYY010000223.1, read on the forward strand.
CACGAAGTAATTCGTTTATCAGGAATGAATCTGATCATTGATGATACCGATCATCCACTCATTATTAAAGTAGCTTCAATACAAGCTGCTCGTATGCAGGTGTATTTTATTGATAATGAAGACTATTTTCATCGCAAAAATACGGTAAAAGACGAGGAAGGTGAGGAGTATGATGACAATGATGAGCGAACGATATTTTTTGTAAGAGGCGTAATGGAAACAGTTAAAAAACTGCGTTGGACTCCGGATATTATACATTGTCAAGGTTGGATGAGTGCTTTAGCTCCTTTATATATTAAAAAAGCATACAATCAGGATCCGTTTTTCAAACACTCCAAAGTAATCTATTCTGTGTTCGATGATGAGTTCAAGAAGCCATTTCGCGAACTATTTGCCGAAAGACTTTTACTCGAAGGAATTGAAAAAAAACATGTGAGCCAATTGAAGGATACAGAAATAGATTTTGTTGCTCTTTCAAAACTTGCTATTGATTACTCTGATGGTGTTATACAGTCGAGTGCTAAAATAAACGATGCTGTTTTAGAATATGTAACATCGAAAAAGATTAATTTTTTACCTTATAATAGTATTGAAGACTATGCCGACGAATACTTGGCGTTTTATGATAGTCTTTAATTCATTTCCATAAATTATTTTCCGTACATACCTCTCAATTTATTAGTTAAATAATGAAATCTAAATTATTTTTCCTGTCTTTCTTAATAACAATTCTGAATTTTTCGTGTACAGATGATATTACAGATATGGGTTCAGGAATTCAACCCGCAGGAGATAAAATAGTGGTTTATGCCGATGCATTTTACCCCAGCTCAGAAAACTATTTTATAAATAGCTTTACTTCACGACCCGATTCTTTTTTATTGGGAACTTATTACGATAAAAAATTCGGAACAACACATGCCGATATTTTCGCACAAGTACAGCCTCCCCTCGGATTTAGTTACCCAAAAGGATCTGTTGCCGATTCAGCCTATATTCTATTGTATTATACCTCATGGTTTGGTAATAAATATGCGCCCATGGAAGTAAGTATCTACGAAATGAACAAAAGTACTTTTGAATACACAAAACCTTATCCATCGGATATAAATCCTGCTGATTATTGCGATATGTCATTATTGCTGAAAAAGCGAATTTTTTCGGCAAAAGATGCTGTACTGATACGTAAAGATCCAACCTTGATACAGTTCAAACTCTCAGATGATTTTGTGAAGCGACGATTTGCCGCGGTTATGAAAACCACCTATACTAAAAATACAGATTTTTTGAATTTTTTTAAAGGACTGTACATTACTACCGATTTTGGTTCTGCATCGATGTTATATATCAATCAGATTGATATGAAATATTATTTTAATTACAAATATGCTACAGGAAATGGCACTGATTCTACTACCGTAAACTCCTATGTTACTTATCCGGCAAATCCCGAAGTTCGTCAGGTTAATCGGATATATCATCCCGATAAGGATTTAATCAGACAAAAACTTGATTCGCGTCCCGAAGTTACTTTCGTATCATCGCCTGCCAATGTTTATACCCGTGTGAAATTGCCTTTAAAAAGCATGAAAGAGAAAATGAATGTTGGAAGCAAAAAACTTACTATTAATAGTGTATTGTCTAAATTTTATGTCGAAGATTTTACTGAAGATACTGTCGATCATAAAATAGTAAATAAATTGATGATGATCAAAGAATCGGCTTTCAATAGATTTTTCAGCAAAAAGGAATTGCCTTCGGATACTTGTGCAATTATAGGAAGTTTTACTTATGAAAAAGATAATGCAAACCTTTTATCATACTACTATTCATTTGACTTAGCGAAATTTATTGCCGCCGAATTTAAAACATCAACCACCAACAATACTGTTTTACCCGATAATATGAATTTATTATTAGTTCCAGTATCGGTAAGTTATGATAGCAGTGGAAAAATACTTGAAGTAAAACAGCAGAATTTAATGAATTCCGTTACCTTGTGTTCAGGAAAACATCCCACTAAACCCATCAGGCTGAATGTGGTGTACAGCGGATTTTAAAAATTCAACAAAGCATAAAAAAAAGCAGCGTAAACCGCTGCTTTTTTTTTTATTTCTGCCTTATAAATATCTGTATAGGTGTTCCTGTAAATTCATATTTAGCTCGTATTTTGTTCTCAAGAAACCGCTTGTATGGTTCTTTTACGTATTGAGGCAAATTAGCGAAAAAAATAAAGGTCGGAACCTGTGTATTTGGCAACTGCGTTATATATTTAATTTTAACGTATTTTCCTTTTATTGCAGGAGGCGGATAGTTTTCAATTAACGGTAAAAGATATTCGTTAAGTTTTGCCGTTGGCACTTTACGATATTTGTTTTCGTAAACCTTTGAGGCTTCTTCCAGCACTTTCAAAATTCGTTGTTTTGTTATTACGGAAGTGAAAATAATCGTAAAATCGACAAAAGGAGATAATCGTTCACGAATGGACTTTTCAATATTTTTTATATCGTTCGATTCTTTATTTTCAATTAAATCCCATTTGTTTACACAAAAAACAACTCCTTTTTTGTTTTTCTGAATTAATGAAAATATATTCAAATCCTGACTTTCAAGACCTCGGGTAGCGTCAAGCATCAATATGCAAACATCCGAATTTTCGATGGCGCGGATGGAGCGAACTACCGAATAATATTCCAGATCTTCATTGACTTTTGCTTTTTTTCTGATTCCGGCTGTGTCAACAAGATAAAAATCGTGCCCGAATTTGTTGAAGCGTGTATAAATTGAATCGCGTGTGGTGCCGGCAACATCGGTTACAATTGTTCTTTCTTCGCCGATAAATGCGTTAATAATAGACGATTTGCCTGAATTGGGACGGCCTACAACTGCAAAGCGGGGTATTTCTTCTTCAATTACTTCAGTGGTGTCCGATCTGAACTTAGCACACAATGTGTCAAGTAAATCGCCGCTTCCTAATCCGTTTAGAGCCGATAGCATCTGTGGCTCGCCCAACCCTAATTTGTAAAATTCAGCTAACTGGTACTGCCATTCAAATGTATCGGCTTTATTCGATACAAGTATTACAGGTTTGTCGGTTTTTCTTAAAATCTGGGCAACCTCTAAATCAAGATCGGTAATTCCATTTTGAATGTCAACAACAAAAAGAATCACATCTGCTTCTTCAATTGCAATGGTTACATGTTTTTTGATTTCTTCTTCAAAAACATCTTTCGATTTTGAAACCCAACCACCAGTGTCAATTACTGAGAACTCTTTACCTTCCCATTCGCTTTTTCCATACTGACGATCGCGCGTTGTACCTGCTTCTTCGTTTACAATTGCTCTTCTGCTTTGTGTTAGCCTGTTGAAAAGGGTTGATTTCCCTACATTCGGTCGCCCTACTATTGCTACAATATTTCCCATTGTTGTTTTTGTATATCTATTAAGTTTAGATATTTACAGTCCTCTTATTTGAATGGTCGAATTTTCACAAATTCCGCCCTTGGGTGCAAATATTTTCGACTGCAAAGGTACTGAATTTATTCGGATAGGGGAAATGTTGATGAACATTCAAAAAAGTAAGTGTGAATTGAAATAATTTTACCATTTTCCTGAAAAAATACTTTAAACGCTTGCGGTGTTCAAAAAAAACAGTATCTTTGCAACGCTTTAGAAGAAAAGCAACCTAAAAATAAAAGGGCGTTTAGCTCAGCTGGTTCAGAGCATCTGCCTTACAAGCAGAGGGTCGGGGGTTCGAATCCCTCAACGCCCACAAATAACAATCAACTACTTACAATTAATTTTGTAGGTAGTTTTTTTTTTTGATTACACATACAATACACTTATCCATGATAAAAGCTGAATTAGTCTGTTTTGTCCAAACTGCTGTTCAAATCACTTTCCCTTCAACAATTGCAGGTGTCATATTCAGCAAATAGCCTTTTCTACAACAAAAAATTGCATCCAACAATGTAAAACTATGTTCATTATATTCCAAATTTAAGCATTGGAGCTTGGTTGCCTGCAATAAAACCTCAAAACATTAACTACTAAAGAGTGATATGTTTCAAAAACTGCAAATGTTTTAACCACTACACGTTTGTTAATCGCGACTTATTTTTCAATTCGGTAATATGTGAAATAATAATTTTATATCACAATAAAAAAGAATATAAAAGTGCAATATATATCGCGAGCGATATAAATATACTACATTTGTATCGCAAACGATATAAAATAATTTTAAAACACAAAATAATGAAAACAAATTTTTATGATTTTAATGCAATTACATTGCAAGGCAAAGAAGTAAGTATGGACAGCTATAAAGGGAAAGTAGTCGTTGTAGTAAACACAGCCAGCAAATGCGGACTTACCCCTCAGTACGAAGGTCTCGAAAAACTTTACAAACAATACAAGGATAAAGGCTTGGTAATTCTTGGATTTCCTTGTAATCAATTTGCAAATCAGGAACCTGGTGGAGAAAAGCAAATTTCAGAAGGTTGTCTAATAAACTACGGAGTCTCTTTTCCCATGTTTTCGAAAATCGATGTAAATGGGTCAAATGCTCATCCGCTTTACAAGTATTTGAAAAATGAACTCAAAGGCTTTCCTGGAAATGAAATCAAATGGAATTTCGGTAAATTTATGATTGACCGTAACGGAAAACCCTATAAACGATTTTCGCCCATTACTACACCTGAAAAATTGCGGAAAGATATTGAAAAACTCTTACCAGATTAAAAAAAATGGATTGGGAATAAACCTTTCTGCCCTTAAGTTGTTATCGGTTTATTGAAAGTGTAATTATGGAATATGAACAATTAAAACTTGAAAATCAGCTGTGTTTTCCTTTATATGCCGTTTCACGATTAATTACAAGGGCATACCAGGAAGATTTGGATGCATTGGGGATAACTTACCCGCAGTATTTAGTTTTGATGGTACTGTGGGAGAAGGACAGCCAAACAGTGAACGATATAGCTCATAAGCTTATTTTGAATACCAACACCATAACTCCTTTGCTCAAACGAATGGAAGTTGCAGAACTAATTTTACGGAAGCAATCGGAAACCGATCATCGAAAAATAATTATCAACCTGACTGATCAAGGGGAAACGTTAAGAGAAAAGGCAGCAGAAATTCCTTTTCGATTGATGCGAAAAATGAAAATTGAACAATCGCCAACAAAAATGGAGGGGTTGATGAATTTAAAGAAACAACTGAACGAATTAATATTAATACTCGAACATATTGAAAAATAAAAAGATTATGAAAAGAACATTTTTTCTTACAGCATTTGTGTTAATCAACATATTTATTGTTTCGGCACAAAAAACTGAATTTTACAATTTAAAAGTAAAAACTATACAAGGTAAAGAAATGAAATTGAAAGAATTCAAAGGTAAAGTAGTTTTGGTGGTGAACACTGCCAGTAAGTGCGGATTAACTCCTCAATACGAAGGGTTGGAGGAACTTTACAAAACTTTTAAAGACAAAGGATTTGTAGTGCTGGGCTTTCCGTGCAATCAGTTTTTGGGGCAGGAGCCCGGAACTGCAGAGGAAATACAGAAGTTCTGTACAACAAAATACAATATTACATTTCCTTTATTTGAAAAGATCGAAGTAAATGGAGATAATGCCCATCCGCTGTATCAGTATCTGAAAAGTTATCTGCCACTCGAAACAGAAAAAAATGATATTCGTTGGAATTTTGAGAAGTTTTTGATCGACAAAGCCGGAAAGCCGGTAAAGCGTTATTCGCCAAAAACCAAACCTGCAGAGTTGATAAATGACATTGAGGAGTTATTGAAATAAAAGGAGTATTTAATTGATTAATTAACGGGGAAGGAGTTTTACATAAAATTCTTTTTTTTTATTTGTTTTAACAAAAAAGATTTTGTATTTTTACAAACTTTTATATCCAAAAGATATATTACGCTTATTATTAATCATTAAATCAATTTGTTATGAAGAAATTAAAATTATTTTTTTTGCTGTTGGCTTTTGTTTTATTGGCTTCATGTTCGGATGGAAATAGTCCGGAACAAGTTGCTGAAGAGTTTGTAGAAGCAATTTACACAGCTGATTTTGAAGAGGCTAAATCACTTTGTACCGAAGATTCAAAACAAACTGTTGATTTTATTGCCGCATTTGCTTCACAAAAAGTAGATCAAATGAAAAAATCAGAAGTTGAATTTGTAGTTACCAATGTTACAATTTCAGATGATGGCAATTCGGCTGAGGTTAAGGGAATAATTAAAGGAAGTCTCGATCTGGAAAAAGGAACTGTTATCGAATCGAAAGATGAAAAGGTTCAACTTAAAAAGGTTGGTGATAAGTGGTTAGTAGAAAACAAACTGAAATAACAGTTCTGATAATAATACTTTTGAATCTGTTGTTTTTGAGTGGCGGTTGTTCGTCATCAAAGACAACAGATTCCTCGTATTATAGTACCGATTCAGTGCGAAGCGGTGATATTATTTTGCGAAAAAGTTACGGACTTATCAGTGAGATAATTGTCGCTCAATTGAAAGATACCATCGGTATATCACACTGTGGGATAATTGTTAAAAACCCGAGCAAGGAAATAAAAGTGATTCATTCTTTATCAAAGAAAGTATCTGATGTAGATGGGATTCAGATTTCGACAATTGAAGATTTTATGAACGATAGCCGTATTGAAACGGTCAGGGTAGTAAGATTTCGGAACGATACAACCGGAAAGATAGCTGAACAAGCCTGCTGGTTATTGAAGCGAAAAATTCCGTTCGATGAAGATTTTAATTTGGCTGACACTTCTGCTTTATATTGTTCTGAATTACCGATACAAATTATTAAAAATTGCTTTGAAATTGATATCAGTCAGAGAGCAGGGATTCCGAAATTCTCCATTTTTCTGAATTCAGATAATTTCAGAGAAATAGAATTCATAAAAAAACGAGCCGTTAAAAAACCGACTCGCTTTCTTTAGCTTTTAACACGAAACGTGAAACGTGAAACATGAAACTATTTCTTATTAATAAAATTTACTACCCACTCACCAACTTCCGAAGTTGAACTTGCTTTTTCGTTATTGGCAATATCTTCTGTAACAACGCCAGCGTCCATACTGGCGGTAACTGCTTGGCGAATTAACGCTCCTTCCTCCATCATGCCGAACGCGTATTCGAACATCAATGCTGCCGAAAGAATAGTTGCTAATGGATTTGCAATGTTTTTACCTGCTGCCTGCGGATATGATCCATGAATTGGTTCAAAAACTGAAGTGTGAATACCTACTGAAGCTGAAGGAAGCATACCTAATGATCCGGTAATTACAGAAGCTTCGTCGGTAAGTATATCGCCGAAAAGATTTTCAGTAACTAATACGTCAAAACTTTTGGGCCACTGAATAATGCGCATGGCAGCATTGTCAACGAACATAAATTCTGTTTCAATATCGGGATATTGCGGGGCAATTTCCTGACCAATCTGACGCCAAAGGCGTGAAGTTGCTAAAACGTTAGCTTTGTCAACAATGGTTACTTTTTTGTTGCGTTGACCTGCATATTTATAAGCCAAATGCAAAATGCGCTCCACTTCTTCACGCGTGTAAACACAAGTATCGTAAGCGGTATTTCCGTCTTCGGCGCGTCCCTGAGGGCGACCAAAATACATGCCTCCGGTCAATTCGCGGATACACATAAAATCAGCACCTTCAATTAACTCAGCACGTAGCGGTGATTTATGAATTAACGAAGGAAAAGTTGTAACAGGACGAATATTGGCATAAAGTCCAAGATCTTTACGCATTTTGAGCAATCCTTGTTCCGGACGCACTTTAGCCGAAGGGTTGTTGTCGTATTTCGGGTCACCGATAGCTCCGAAAAGAACGGCATCCGATTTCATACAAAGGTCATGAGTTGTTTTGGGATAAGGTTCGCCCACAGCATCGATGGCACAAGCACCTACGATAGCATATTCGTAACTCAGTTCATGACCGAATTTTGCACAAACGGCTTTTGTTACATTCAACGCTTGTTCCACAATTTCGGGACCGATACCGTCTCCCGCTAATACTGCAATGTTAAGTTTTTTAATTTCTGACATGTATTTTATGTTTTTATATTTTATTCGAAATATTTTTTCAAATTCAACAGGACTGATAATCTTTGTCTTCTTAAAAGGATTAAGTTCAAGTAAATCTTTATCTCCGGTGATCAGATAATCTGTTTTTTTATTTTAAACAAAAATACAAAAATTTTTGTAAGTAGAATATGAAAAATGAATTATTGGTAATTTTTTATGGCAACTGTGCATAATTGATCACCGGAATATTTCCTGTTTCAATAATATTCAGCATTTTCATGGTGGCTTTGATGGCTGCCACTGTCTGGTCGCCATGCAAACCGCGCGTTTTAAAGGTTTTACCTTCGAATCGCCAAGTGATAATTGTTTGAACAATTGCATTGGTTTGACCGCCAGGAGGAATAACTACAACATAGTCAACCAATTCAGGAGTTGGTTTTTCAAGTTTTTTGTAAATTTTCCACATGGCTTTCGATACCGCATTAAACTGTCCATCGCCCGAAGCCGATTGTTCAAATTCATGTCCATTAATCAGCATTTTAACCGATGCCATTGGGCGCAGACCATAAGTAACAGAAAGTGAATAATTCAATATTTGAATATTTTGTTCTTCCTGTGAACTGTTCAATACATCCGAAACAATATACGGAAGTTCTTCTAATGATATAAGTTCCTTTTTGTCGCCAAGTTCAATAACGCGCTGCGTAACTTTTTGCATCATAACATCATCGAGTTCAATGCCGAGTTGTTGAAGATTTTTCAAAATATTGGCTTTACCCGATGTTTTGCCTAAAGCATACTGACGCAATCGTCCGAAACGCTCGGGGAGCAAATCATTGAAATACAGATTTTTTTTGTTGTCGCCATCGGCATGAATGCCTGCAACCTGTGTAAAAACATTTTCGCCGATGACTGGTTTATTAGGTGGAATACGAATTCCGGAATAAGTTTCAACTACTTTACTCACTGCATTTACCTTTTCCTCGTGTATGTTTGTTTTAACTTGCGCATGATCATGCAAAACAGCTAAAACGCTTGATAAAGGCGCATTGCCGGCACGTTCGCCCAGCCCGTTTACGGTTACATGAACCCCTTTTACGCCCGCTTTCACAGCTTCGAACACATTGGCAACAGCCAGGTCGTAATCGTTATGAGCATGAAAATCGAAATGAAGTTCGGGGTATCGAGCAATCATTTTGTCGCAAAACAAACGCGTTTCGTCAGGATTAAGTATACCCAAAGTGTCCGGTAACATAAACCTGACGATGCTTTCAGTTCTTAACGTATCAACAATGTAATAGACATATTCTTCCGATTCGCGCATTCCATTCGACCAGTCTTCGAGATAAATATTCACTGTAATGTTCATCTCGCGCGCATTCGCCAACACCTGTTTTATATCAGCAACATGTTCTTCTGGTTTTTTCTTCAATTGATAAGTGCAATGTTTCAACGAACCTTTGCACAAGAGGTTAATTACCACGCAACCGGCATTGCTTATCCATTCGAGCGAAGTTCGCCCATCGACAAAACCAAGCACTTCCACTTGGTGTATATGACCATTTTTCTTTGCCCACTGAGCCACTTTCTTTACCGACTCATATTCGCCTTCCGAAACACGTGCCGAAGCAATTTCTATTCTGTCAACACACAATTCTTCAAGCAAAAGCCTTGCAATGCTCAATTTTTCTTGTGGAGCAAATGAAACCGTCGATGTTTGTTCCCCATCGCGAAGGGTGGTATCCATTATTTCTATCATAATCAATGTGTTGATGTGTTGATGTGATGATGTGATGATGTGTTAATGTAATGATGTGATAAAGTGCAATTTCATAAATAAATTGTCACATTAATTTATTTGTCACATTAGCATATTATATTATTGTTTGTTCGTAAGCTTCAATCAAGTCTTTTTTGCTTAACAGGTAATCAATATCATCGAGTCCGTTCAGCAAACATTCTTTTTTGTATGTGTTAATTACAAAAGTTACTGATTTTCCGGTAGCGTTATTGGTTACTGTTTGATTTTCGAGGTCAATAGTCAATGTCAATTTTGCATCTACATTTACCGAAGTAAAAATCTCAGCCAAAAATTCTGCAGAAACAACAACAGGCAATACGCCATTGTTCAAAGCATTGTTTTGGAAAATATCAGCAAAAAAGCTTGATACTACCACTTTAAATCCGTAACCATCGATAGCCCATGCAGCATGTTCGCGACTCGAACCTGAACCGAAGTTTTTTCCGGCAACCAAAATTGAACCGCTGTAAAGCGAATTGTTTAACACGAAGTCAGCTTTAGGGCTTCCATCTTTGTTATAACGCCAGTCGGCAAAAAGATTATCACCAAAGCCGTTTTTATCAGTCGCTTTCAGGAAGCGCGCCGGTATTATCTGGTCAGTATCCACATTCTCAATTGGAAGCGGAACCACTGTTGAAGTAAGTTTAATGAATTTTTCCATTGTTCTTTATTGTTTGAACGCTAATTTTTTTTTGAACGCGAAATACGCAGATGACGCAAAAAAACACAATTTTGTTTTTTAATGAATTTTTCTGATGTTAGAATAAACTTTTCGGCTGTATTTGGGTTTCTTCCCGAAGTTTAGGATATATCCAACTTCTATGTCAGTAGCTTTTAAGTAATTTATTAATTGGTTTTCAAAAGCAGGATTCATTTCTTCTGTAGCTTTTAATTCTAAAATCACACAATTTTCTACTAAAATATCAGCTTTGTAATCACCAACAACTCTACCATCATAATATACTTTTATTGGTTTTTCTGTTTCGCATGTTAAACCTTCGTCTGTTAATGCATAATAAAGTGCATTTTGATATACTCGCTCGAGAAAACCATAACCTAAATCATTATATATCCGATAAAAGTGTTTGAGAATTGTATCGGTTAATTCTCTGGGTACTAATTCAATATATTCTTCCATAGAACATAAATTTTATTTGCGTGAATTAGCGGTTTTCTGCGTATTTTGCGTTCTAATTTCTTGGGTCGGTTATTTTTCCTGTAACCGCAGCGGCGGCAGCCACAAGCGGGCCAGCAAGAATAGTACGTGCTCCGGGACCTTGACGCCCTTCGAAGTTGCGGTTCGATGTAGATACTGCATATTTTCCTGCAGGTACTTTATCATCATTCATAGCTAAGCAAGCCGAACAACCGGGTTGACGAAGGTCAAAACCGGCTTCGGTAAGAATGTCGTACAAACCTTCTTCACGAATTTGTTTTTCTACCATCCAGCTTCCCGGCACGAGCCATGCAGTTACGTTATGGGCTTTCTTTTTTCCTTTTACGTAATTGGCAAATACACGGAAATCTTCGATACGACCATTGGTGCAACTTCCTAAGAACACATAATCGATGGTTTTCCCTTCTAATTTTTCACCGGCTTCGAAACCCATATATTCTAACGATTTTTGATACGAAATACGTCCGGCTTCGTCAATGGATTCCAAAGTAGGGATGGATTCGGTAATACCCATTCCCATGCCAGGATTAGTGCCGTAAGTAATCATAGGTTGAATATCGGCTGCATCGAAAACTAATTCTTTGTCGAATTTTGCACCTTCATCGGTTTTCAATGTTTTCCAGTAAGCTAATTTTCGATCCCATTCTTCGCCTTTAGGTGCAAATTCACGTCCGTTTACATAGTCGAAAGTGGTTTGATCGGGAGCAATTAAGCCGCCGCGGGCACCCATTTCGATAGAAAGATTACAAACAGTCATACGTTCTTCCATACTCATATTGCGGATAGCTTCTCCGGCATATTCCACAAAATAACCTGTTGCGCCACCTGTGGTGAGTTTCGATATCATGTACAGTGCTAAATCTTTAGCATTGACGCCAGTTCCGAGTTTTCCGTTGAAAGTGATACGCATTGTTTTTGCGCGTGATTGAAGCACACATTGTGTTGCCAAAACCATTTCTACTTCACTTGTTCCGATACCGAAAGCAATAGCGCCAAAAGCACCGTGAGTAGAAGTGTGGCTGTCTCCACAAACAATAGTTGCACCCGGATGCGTGAAGCCATTTTCAGGTCCGATAATGTGAACTACACCATTTTTGATGTGTCCAAGCGGGTAAAACAATGGCATGTTGAAGTCATTTGCATTTTTTGCAAAAGTATCCAACTGATTACGTGAAATTGGATCCTGAACTGGTTGATCCTGATGAATAGTAGGCGTATTGTGGTCAGCCGTCAGGGTTGTTAGTTCCGGACGGAAAACTTTCAGTCCGCGTTCACGAAGTCCGTTGAAAGCCTGGGGGCTTGTTACTTCGTGGCAAAAATGACGATCGATGTACAGCTGTGTAGGTCCGTTTTCGACCGTTGATACGACGTGCGCATCCCAAATTTTGTCAAAGAGGGTAGACCCCCCTTCCCCCCTGAAGGGGGTTTCCTGCGTGTTTGAGTTCATATTTTTATTGCTATTTTAAGCTATAGAATTTTATTTGTTACAAATCTTTTCTCCCCTTTAGGGGTTGGGGGTTGTCTTATTTAACAAACTTATTTATCGCATTGATATATGCTTCAACCGAAGCAGCAACAATATCGGTATTGGCACCAAACCCATAATAAACTGCGCCATCGTACTCCACTTGCATGTGCACTTTACCCACATCATCGCTTCCTTTGCTTATTGCCTGTATGGTGAATTCCTGTAATGTCATAGTGCGATTGATAATTTTTTTCAACGCTTTAATGGCAGCATCCACAGGGCCATTACCCGAAGCAGCTGCTTCGAATTTTTCACCGGCAATAATCAGTCCTATACTTGCGACCGGTTTAACCCCGACACCCGACGTTACCTGCAAGTAATCTAATTTGATGCGTTGTTTTTCCGAACGTTCTTTGCCGGCAAGCAAAAGTACATCATCATCGGTAATATCTTTCTTTCTATCGGCTAATTTCAAAAATTCTTCATAAATTTGGTCTAACATTTCACTTTCGACCTCCACGCCAAGCACACTAAGGCGGTGTTTGAGTGCGGCACGACCGCTGCGGGCAGTCAGCACTATTGAGTTTTTATCAATACCTACATCAGTTGGATCCATTATTTCGTAACTTTCGCGGTTTTTCAATACACCATCCTGATGAATACCTGAGGAATGAGCGAATGCATTTCGACCGACAATCGCTTTATTTGCTTGCACAGGCATATTCATTAAACTCGAAACCAACCGGCTTGTTGAATAGATTTTTTGAGTGTTGATATTGGTTTCAATGCCCAATCCTTTATGACATTTGAGTATCATGGCAATTTCTTCGAGCGAAGTATTTCCGGCGCGTTCGCCTATTCCATTCATAGTAACTTCCACCTGACGGGCTCCGTTCAGAACTCCAGCCATAGTATTAGCAGTTGCCATCCCTAAGTCGTTGTGGCAATGCGTAGATAGAACGGCATTGTGAACTCCCTTTACATTTTCCATCAGGAATTTAATTTTTTCGCCATAATCCCAAGGCAAACAATAGCCTGTTGTATCGGGGATGTTTACAACTGTTGCACCGGCTTTTATTACTGCTTCGACTACACGTGCCAGATATATATTGTCGGTTCGACCGGCATCTTCGCAGTAAAATTCAACATCTTCCACATACTTTTTGGCATGTTTTACTGCAGCCACAGCACGTTCGAGAATTTCTTCCTGATTGGAATTGAATTTGTATTTGATATGAAAATCAGATGTGCCTATTCCGGTATGAATGCGTTTGTTTTTGGCGTACCGGAGTGCTTCGGCTGCCACATCAATATCTTTTTGAACGCCGCGTGTCAGTGCGCAAATCGTAGGCCAGGTAACTGCTTTCGATATTTCTACTACCGATTTAAAATCGCCCGGACTCGAAATTGGGAAGCCTGCTTCAATTACGTCAACACCAAGTGTTTCAAGTGCTTTTGCAACCTGAATTTTCTCAATGGTGTTCAATTGGCAACCCGGAACTTGTTCGCCATCGCGCAATGTGGTGTCGAAAATAAATAATCTGTCCATGTTGTTTTTTGATTTACCCCTAACCCCTAAAGGGGAATAAGAAGTTTGTTAATGATTTAATTTTATCAAAAACGCCCCGATTTTTCTCCCCTTTAGGGGCTGGGGGTTTAAAAAAAAACCTTCCACACCGTAGTGAGAAAGGTTTAATATTTATACAATTATCTGTACACCCAACTCACTTCGCCTTGTTTTGCAAGAGAATAATAATACCGAGTAGAAGAATATGCAGGAAATTGTTAGTCATTGCTTTTTTTTATGATGCAAAGATAAATGATTTATTTTAAATTGCAATACAGAATGAAATATTTTTGATTATTTTTCTTACAAATCAAAATAAATTTACTGCAAATACGTTGTTTCTTTAATTTTTTTGTTTTTGAAAATACTTTTTTTCAATCAGGAAATGTAAATAATTAAAGAAGTACACCGGATATTCATCATAGCTTTGAAAAAATAGCATTATTCTAAATTCAAAAAAATGAATTATCAGATGAACGGTTTTATCAGAATTTAAAAGTCAGACTGCAAAGAAAATTAGTTCCAGCCTGCGGGAAATAGCGTTTTTCATTCATACGTTGATTGTCGATATAATACGAATACCAAGAATAAGCATTGTTTTCGTATTTATCGTTAAAGATATTGTTAATCAGCAGTTTAATATTTATGCCTTTTAACTTTTTCGTCTGAATAGCATATTTAACGCTAAAATTATTTACAAAGTAGGCATCAATTGCTCTGTCATTGCTCGATGTGTTGTCAAAATATTGTTTCCCTACAAAATTAGAATATAAGCAGAGTTCAAAATTATCAAAATTATAACTTAGAATGCTATTAGCAACCACATTGGGCGAGTATGCAATGTCAGTAGTTCCCAAAATATTATTTTTGGTACCCACCCATTTCCATGCGGCATCATACATATCCACATCTTCTTCGGTAAAACTCAGAATTTTATTTCTGCTCAACGAGATATTTCCATCCCATTTCAGAGCGTCTGTAATTTTTGCAACAGCAGTAATTTCTATTCCCAAGCGATAACTGTCGGGCATATTGGCAGTAAGCATTTCGCCTATTTCACTTATTTTTCCGGTGAGTATCAATTGGTTTTTATACTTCATATAGAAAAAATTGGCTGTTGCAGCGAAACGAGGTGAATTAAAACGATAACCAGCTTCGGTATCATAAAGTGTTTCGTGCGTTGGTTTTGCATCGTGTGGTCCGCGCTCTTTATAATTGTTGCGGTTGGGTTCGCGGTTCGAAATAGAGTACGAAGCATACACTTCCTGAAGTGGGTCAATTTTATATGTTAAGCCAAATTTTGGATTAAAAAAGTTAAACTGATCGCTCTGAGTTATATCGTACATAGCCGATTTGGTATCGTCATATTTACTATCTGTACCTTTAATCCGATAATTAATATAACGATATTGCAAATCGACAACTGCAAAAAGATTTTTAATAGGTTCAACATTAGTTTTGAGATAGAAGTTTGCATCGTCTTTCAGCCCGTTATTTTGATACCATTGGTCGCCAATATTCAATTTATTGCCATTCCTAACCCAAATCACTTTTCCAAAATGGTCGCCATCGTAGCGATTTACAGCTCCGCCGAAAGACATTTTCAGCATTTTGGTGTTGTAATTTAAAGCAAAAGTAAGACCGTAAAAATCGTTATCCAACCATTTTTGCCGAATCAGATCGGTTCTTTTTAATGCTTTTCCGGCAATTGTATCGGGTATCAAGCCATATTCTTTGTATTTTCGGGCTTCTTTATATTCTTCGTAGTAACCCACACCCTTAGTGTAATGTGCAGTGGCGTTAAGTTGTAGTCTGTTGTTTAACTCCTGTAACCAATGCAATTGATAATGTGTTTGGGTGTAATTGTCGGTCTGATTATCATAAAACTGTACATTTCCGCTGTTGTCGGTATATTTTCCTAATTCGTTGTACGTGCGGTTTATTTTCATAATTTCAGAATCAACGCCATTCCAAGCCTGATATGTTTTTTCATTGCCGCCAAAGGTTAGGAATTTCAGGGTGGTTTTGTCGGCATAATAACCGGCTGAGAAATAATACGATTTCATATCGACCCACGCCCGATCGATATAACCATCGGAGGTTACATTGGACAAACGTGCATCGAACGAAAAACCGTTATACATCATTCCTGTTCCGGCTTTGAGTGTATTTTTGTTGGTTTTGAATGAACCTATTGTGCTACTAACCTCGGCATAAGGTGTTGCATTAAGTCCTTCGGTTTGCATATTAATGCTGGCGCCAAAAGCTGCAGCTCCGTTTGTAGAAGTTCCCACACCACGCTGTACTTGTACCGACGAAAGTGAAGATGCAAAATCGGGCATATTGACAAAAAAAGTACCGTGCGATTCGGGGTCGTTCAGCGGAATCCCGTTTACGGTTATGTTTGTGCGGTTTGCATCCGTTCCGCGAATACGGAATCCGGTATAACCTATGCCTGTACCGGCATCGGAGGTGGTAATAAACGAAGGAGTTAAAGCGAGTAGATACGGAATGTCCTGCCCCAGATTGCGTTGTTCGATTTCCTCTTTTTTTACATCGCTGTAAGCCACCGCCGATCGGTCGTTGGCACGCAGTGAAGTAACGGTGATTTCGTTGATGTTTACCGATTTTGATTTGAGAACAACGGTAAGGAATTTTTCGGAAGAGGCTTGAGCTATTAATTTCTCGAATCCTACAAAAGAAATTTCGAGGTTATAAATTTTATTTTTCATATCATGAAAAATAAATTCGCCATTGTGATTGGTCGATTTCCCGATGGATTCATTAGGGATAAATACTGATGCACCTTGCAATGGTAGTCCTTTTTCGTCGGTAACACGCCCTTTAATGCTGTGCTGACTAAATGCATAAGTTAAACTCAGCAGTATGAAAACTGCCATAAAAAATTGTCTCATAACAAATTAATTAAATTGATTAGTTAATAAAATTTTGTTTTGAGAGCCAAAAAAATACGGTTGAATTGCTTATTCCCTTCGCGGAATTACCCGTGCAGGTTCAAAGGGTATGATCTCAGCCCGAAATATTAAGGCACCCCATTTTGTTACATACGCGGCATGCCACGTCTGTACTATTTTTTTAAAAGAAAGAAAAACAGCCATGGAAGCGAGCCGAATTCCTTTCGGAGGCAAAGATAATAAAAAATAACCACAAAAGAATTTTTTTCTGATAAGATTTTCAATATTTCAAAACTGTCGGATTTATTTACTTATTTTTGAAGTTCATAGAAGTTTCTCAATTAAATGTTTTAAAACGATGATATTCAGAAAATTAAATTATTTTAGCATTCTGTTAATGCTGGTATTGTTTTTTTGTCCGACAGAAAATTCCAATGCTCAGCTTACAAATCAGACCATGATATACAATGCTTACGTTTCGGGCGATTGGAATAGCTGGTTAAAAGAAATAAAAACTACAGAACAAAAAAGAATTGAAAGTGTTGACCAGAAAATAGAAATAATAAATTTGTACTACGGATACATTGGTCATTTGGTCTCGAAAAAGCATTATGATGAAGCCACAAAATACATATTGAAAGGAGAGATATTGCTCGACCAAATATTGAAGTCGCAACCGAAACAAGCAACAGCTTTGGCTTACAAAGGGTCTTTTACCGGTTTTAAAATTCCGATGAATAAACTCAAAGTGTTTTCGTTGGGGTCGGAAAGCACCGAATATTTAAACGGGGCTTACGAGTTTGACAATGATAATATACAAGCTGTTATCGATAAAGGCAGTGCTTTGTTTTTTAAACCAAAAATTTTTGGAGGAAACAAACCAGAAGCACTGAAACTTTTTATCAAAGCAACAAAACTTTATGAAATAAATAAGATAACTACCGACAATTGGATGTATTTGAATGTGCTGACATTGGTAGCCCGAGCTTACGAAAAAACCGGACAGTTGAATAATGCTAAAATTGTGTATGAAAAGATTTTGCGTATTGAACCCGAATTTAAATGGGTTCAATCAGAATTGTATCCTGAACTTCTTGCAAAAATGAAAAATTGATGGCTATTTTTTTTACAAAATAAAAAATTTCGTACCCCACAAAAAAGAGGGACAGCCGAAAAATCCGACTGTCCTGCTTTTTTTGAAAAAAACTATTATTTATGTTTCCTCTATAGGAAATAATACTAACCCAGGTAACATTGCAGCTCCATTTTCCACTTTAATGCATGCACAAACGGTTGTTGAACCAGGCGACACCGTTTATGTTCGTGGTGGCAAATATGTGATGAATGAAAATCAAACTGCCCGAAAACAAGGGATTTGGGCTATGGTACACTTGCTAAACAAAAGTGGAATAGAAGGTAAACGCATCCATTATTGGGCATTCCCGGGCGAAAAGCCGGTTTTCGATTTAAGTCAAGTGAAACCATCCAATTACCGCATTTTGGTTTTTAATGTTACCGGTTCATGGATTCACATCAAAGGACTTGAAGTGATTGGCACACAGGTAAGCATTCTTACCCACACACAATCGGAATGTTTCCACAACGAAGGCAGTAACAATATTTACGAACAACTTTCGATGCACGATGGTCAGGCTATCGGGTTTTACCTGATTAAAGGCTCAAATAATTTAGTGCTCAATTGCGATGCATACAATAATTACGATTATACATCCCAAGACGGGCGTGGTGGAAATGTAGATGGTTTCGGTTGTCATCCCCGTAGTGGTGGTAAGGGAAATGTGTTTCGCGGTTGCCGTGCCTGGTTCAATAGCGATGATGGATTTGATTTGATTCGCGCAGCCGAAAGTGTAGTGATTGAAAATTGCTGGGCATTTTATAATGGTTACGAAAAAAATTTTAAAAGTCTTGGCGATGGAAACGGTTTTAAAGCTGGAGGATGGGGACTTGTGCGCGATGACCGTGTGCCTGATACGATTCCGATGCACACCATTCGGTTTTGTTTGGCAGTTCGTAATCGTGCCAACGGTTTTTATTCCAATCATCATCCCGGAGGAAATTACTGGTTCAATAATTCGGCTTATCTGAACGGTACAAATTTCAATATGCTGAACCGTTCGTTAGATTTTAAAGACTATGTGAATGGTTACGGACATGTATTGAAAAACAATCTTTCGTTTGAACCGCAAACATATACCACTCAATACATTGACTCTTCAAAATGCGATGTTACTTTCAACTCTTTTACTTTACCGGTTCGGGCTACAAAAGCCGATTTTGTCAGTTTTGATCAGCGTCAACTTACCTCTCCGAGGAAACCCGATGGCAGTTTGCCTGATATAAATTTTATGAAACTTAAAAAATCGAGCAAACTTATCGACAAAGGAGTTGAAGTAGGTTTACCTTACAAAGGAAAAGCCCCCGACTTGGGAGCTTTTGAGAGATAGTAAGACATACTAAACCTTATCATTATCATTGTTTGCTTGTTCAGACTCAAACGGTCCAGTCATTGGAACAGCCAATTGGCTTTTCACTGTAAAAACCACCACCTCAACGAGCCCTGCTGTTAGTGGTTATCCTCAAACTACCACTACCACCGTAACCAAAAACGGACTCACCACCAAAGAAGCCGAAGATGTAGTAACTGGTCTAACAAGCACGGCAACTTCCAGCCAATACATTTCCGGTTACGGCACATTAACCGTAACCGTGATAAAAAGCGAATGCAAAGTAGATTTTTTAAAAGTTTTTTTGGAAATAAAAAAGCCCCGCTCATTTCTGAACAGGGCTTGGTCACATTAATTTGTAATTGTCAAACAACAAATCAGAGTGATATGGATATTAATTCGTTTCCGAAACGGTGTAATCCGTTTTCTATTTTTTCTATCTGAGCTTTTCGTGGTTTAGATTTACCATGCAGGTAACTCCATAATTGTTTTTGGTGTATTCCTGTGATTCTTTCTAATCCTGACAAAGATAGGATTCCTGAATAATACTCCAGCAGGCTTTCTGTATCAAATTTATAAATGACTTCAAACTCCTGGTCTAAAAAATTCGGATAATTATGATGATCCTCAACGGCAGTTTCTTTGAAAAACTTCATTTGCTCAAGCATATCCAATTTGGCAGATTCAACGCTATCACCCATGCCTGAAAACATTTCATTCACGCAATAGACGCTATATGTACCGTCATTCGCCCTTTCTATAATAGCTTCAATTTTAGTCATAATTGTTTGTTTTATTTAAGTTTCATTTCCTTTTTAATCTTGCATTCAAGCCTATATCCTACCTCTTTGCTTCCATGGAATGTAAATTGTGCCATTCTTTTCATATTTAACATGACTTCCTTTTTGTGAAATAACTTTCCAACCATTTCGAAGGATAAGTCTGTTTAACTCGCTTGATTTCATAATTACTATTTGTTGTTTGACTCTGCAAAGATAGAAAAATTTCTATTGACACGCAATTATTTCTTATTTATTTTCTATTTAATTGAAAGATTTAACGCATCTTGTACGCCTTATCTTATACTCAGACTTCCTGACCCCATGATATAAATCAAGAAGTTACAATGCCCATATCGTAAATCAGATTGTCGCACATATCGTAAATTCAAAGTGTATATTGTATTTGACGTTTATTATAGCAAAAATCTCAGTCCGGCAATTTCAAAAGTTTGAAGTATCCAAAGGAAAGCGGGAATTAAACCTATTTTTTAAACACCTTAACCAGACTGTTATAATCAATATAATAAAGCAATTTCAGCGATAGGCTGCTGTTTTGGTTCGACCATGAATTACTCAGATTTTGCAAGTAGTTTAGGATAAGTTGATTGTCGTTCGAGTACGCAAATGTTTTCCATACAAAGTTCATTTCGGAGCCGGGAGCAAAAACCCACCTAAAAATCATATCTAAGGTTAGTGCGTTGTAATTCTGATTTTTATTTAAATTATAATCACTGTTATCAATTAGTAAACCATTATTCAGCAGTGTAAAATAACCGTTGTTCTCCACTGTTGACCAATAATGCCTGGCTCTGATCCTGAAATTAGTCGTGTTATTGAAAGTATATGAGCTTTCAAAACCGTTAATAATAGTCGAAATATCCCTTTGGGCAAAAATTACATTGTTGCCATTTACGATATCGGTAAATCCGCGGTTATTGATTGAGTTGTCCAAGCCAAAATTATATTCGAAATTAAACTTTTTCCCCAAACGCAGTTGTGTTGTTAAATCGAACTCTTTTTCAATGCTGTTAATTTCGGGTTGAGAAGAAAAAGTGTAATCAATTTCCAAGTTTAAAGGTTTGCGATCGTCTGTTTTTAATTCAAAATCAACAATAAACTCGGAAGGATTTTTATAAAACATACCTTTGAAACGTGGCTCATAATAATCGTACTGGTTCGAGTTTAGAAATGTTTTGAACTCAAATTGATAATTGTTTTTAAATTTTGTCTTGTAAATAAATCCTACTTGATTATCAAAAAAAGTATTGGGGTTATAAGTCCGGTTATAATTCCAAAAGATTACACCCAAACACTCACGAATAACCCAGAATGGCTCCGTAATTTGATAATAAATATACGATTCTGTATTCATTTGATTATTGCGTTTCAAATATCCTAAATCGTTGGGATTGTACTTATCAGAATAAACTGTTTGATTTATGTTCCAATGAAATTGTTCTTTATTGCCTTCCATGCCTAACGAAGCAAAATAACCATTTTGGCTGTTGCTGTCGCCTCTGGTGCTGAATGCAGCTTTACCTTTTAATGCTAAGTTTTTCGGTTTGTTTCGTAACTGAAATTCGGTAGCGGTTACATTGGCATGAAACGGATGTCCCGCCATGGTAACATTGGTGTTAATCAAACTGATATATGAGTTGTTTTCGAGCGATTTATCGATAACAGTAATATTATAATTGGTAAATGGCTGTACCGGTTCTTTCCGGATATCTCCCGTAAGGTTGTTGTTTATTTCGGCAAACGAGGGCAACGACATGGCATTCAGTACCCCAAGTCCCCAACCTTTATTCGTCCGTCCCGATATTTTTGTGGCGTTAACAAGCTGTGTTTCATTCGGATTGTATGCTAAGGTTTCGTTTTCGGAAAGTCGAATGCCGGATGAAAATTTTGGTTTTGCACCAATTCTTCTTGAATAAAAAATGTTTGCCCGCTGAAAAAGCTCTGTTCCTTCGGTAAAAAACTGCCGTTTCTCGCTGTAATAAAGCTCATAGGGCGAAAGATTAAGTTTCTCATCATCCGATTGTATTTGTCCAAAATCGGGAATAAGCATCATGTCGAGCGTAAAACTTTCATTGATTCCATATTTCAAATCCAATCCTCCTTTATAGAGAAAGTTTGAACCGTTGTTCAATTTACTTTGTTCGTAATATGTAGCCAAGTAAGGACTTAGCGAAAGCCGGAACGGAGGATTTATGTTTTTTATGCCGGTTAACAAACCCTGCTGATGAATAAATCCCGATACATTGCGATCGATTAAATTCCACGAGTTATTCGAGCTGTATCGGCGGATATTCCTGAACATATTTAATCACCAGGGGTGCATTCGATTTTTCGGGGAAACGCAAGGCGGAGTAGGGGATTCTCATTTCAACAATCCAGCCGTTTTCAACAATACGGGTTTTGCTCTCCCACACCGCATTCCAGTTTCCATCTTCTTTATCCATATCAGCTTTTGCAGCTTTTATGTCGGTCTGAACTCCGGCTGGAGTGATAAGAAAACCGTAAGCCAGCTGCCCCTGATTATAGGGGTCGAAATATACACCGAAAAAAATCGGACATGCCGATATTATCCCGCTCCGATAAAAAGTTGAAAATGCTGTCTTTGTTGTCGTACAGCATGGCACCTACATAAATTGCAGTCTGATCGTAAAAAAAATAAACTTCGGTGGGTTTATACGATGGTTTGCCATTTAAGGGCTGAATCTGTAAAAAGTCTTTTGCCGGTTGTGCAAGTTTGTAGTTTTCCTCATTCAGGTTTCCATCGATGGTTAGCGGGGTAGTAATATAAATTGCTTCAACACTTTTTTTGGTTTGAGAAAATAATGTCAACGAAAAAAATAGCAATAAAATAATCAAATGTGTTCGCACGATATAATTAAAATTGAAAATCAGAATAAAAATAAATTTTAGAATCAAGAATCAAGAGTCATCCCAATAGCGATCGGGAAAGACAAAGCGAATCAAATATATACAATATTAAAAGTATTAGTTTTAATTGACGTTTATTATCGTTTTAATAATAAGCCGAGAAAAAGCGCATAAAAGTAATGAAAATTTTATAATCAAGCTTTAATTGACATTTTTTAGTTATAAAATATCCACAAATTTTCAACAGTTTTTTTGAAAGTAATTTTTAAAAAAAAATGAAAACAACGTACATTTCAAAATAGATTTAATTTTAACTAAAAACAAAACCACATTTCTCCGAAACTAAAATTTCTTTGTATCTTTGAGGGCTTTTTATAAATTATGATTTAAAATCAATCCAATAAAACTTCAGTGCTCATCGATGAAAAACTTCAGATTGCTTAACAACATTTTTGGATGGGTGGCTTTTGCCATTGCAGCCACAACGTATTTACTTACCATGGAGCCTACAGCCAGTTTCTGGGACTGCGGCGAGTTTATTTCAACAGCTTACAAATTAGACGTAGGGCATCCTCCGGGAGCACCGTTTTTTATGCTGACCGGAAGGTTTTTCTCACTCTTTGCTTCCGATCCGTCGCAGGTGGCTATGTTGGTTAACACTATTTCGGCATTGGCAAGTGCCTTTACCATTCTGTTTTTGTTTTGGACAATCACCCATTTAGCCCGTAAAGTTATTGCAAAATCGGAAGAGGATTATACTCTTGCCAATATTATTGGTATTCTGGGTGCTGGTATGGTTGGTGCATTGGCTTACACATTTTCCGATACATTCTGGTTTTCGGCAGTCGAAGGCGAAGTTTATGCGTATTCGTCGCTGTTTACAGCCGTAGTTTTTTGGGCAATTCTTAAATGGGAGCATGTTGCACAGCGTTCGGGTTCTGACCGTTGGTTGATATTCATCGCTTATTTAATGGGACTCTCCATCGGTGTTCACTTATTGAACTTGCTTGCCATTCCTGCCATTGTGTTGGTGTATTATTTCCGCAATTATAAAGTTTCGGGCAAAGGGGTTTTCTTAGCCATGTTAACATCGGCGATAATTCTCGGCGTTGTTCTATACGGTATAATTCCTGGTGTTGTTGAAGTAGCAACTTGGTTCGAGTTATTTTTTGTGAATATCTTAGGACTACCTTTCAATACAGGTCTTTTGGTTTATATCGTTGTAATTATTGCTGCGCTCGCTTGGTCCATTTACGAATCGTACACTGCCCGAAGTTATTCACGTATGGCAATTTCTTTTATTGTTGCTTTAACCTTGGTTGGTATTCCATTTTTTGGTTCAAATATTTTGGTGGGTATTATCATTATTGCAGGCATTTCACTTTTCTTTTATTTCAAAAAAGATTATATAAATACGCGTTGGCTCAACACGGCAATGCTTATGATAACTGTTGTTTTAATCGGATATTCGACTTATGCAGTAATCGTAATACGCTCGGCTGCTAATCCGCCCATGGATCAAAACTCACCCGAAAATGTATTTTCTTTGAAATATTATCTCAATCGAGAGCAATATGGTGATCGTCCGTTGTTTTACGGAGCTGTTTACAACGCACCTGTAAAATTGCGTATTGAAGGAAGTATGTGCGTTCCTGAACAAAAAACGGGCGAAGCACAGTACGCTCCCAAACTGAAAACTTCGGCAAACGATAAGGACAAGTATATCATAACAGGTTACAAAAACGATTATGTTATGGATGACCGGTTCAATATGTTTTTTCCGCGTTTATACAGTACAACGGCTTCGCACATCGCAGCTTATAAAATTTGGGCTGATATCAAGGGAACTCCTGTAACTTTTGATTATTGCGGACAACAAAAAACGGAGAATAAACCAACTTTCGGCGAAAATCTTAAATTTTTCTTTTCGTATCAGGTGAATTTCATGTACTTGCGATATTTCTTATGGAATTTCAGCGGACGACAAAACGATATGCAAGGGAACGGAGAAATTGATCGCGGTAACTGGATAACGGGTATCGGTCCAATAGATAATCTGCTCGTTGGCAATCAGGCAAATCTTCCGTCGGAACTTGCCGATAACAAAGGAATGAATAAATATTATATGTTACCGCTTTTGTTAGGATTTATGGGAATCTTTTTTTTACTTAACGGTGGAAAAGAGGGTAAACATACTTTCTGGATAACTTTATTATTATTTGTACTTACAGGATTAGCCATCGTTGTTTATTTGAATCAAACGCCATATCAGCCCCGCGAACGTGATTATGCTTACGCCGGTTCGTTTTATGCATTCAGTATCTGGATTGGGTTGGGAGTACTCGGAGTTATCAAAGCCATTGATAAATATTTTCCTAAAACATTGGCAGCAGGAATGGTAACGATTGTTGCGCTGGGTGTTCCGGTGTTGATGGCAACTGAAAACTGGGACGATCACGATCGCAGCAACCGATACGTGGCACGCGATTTCGGACATAACTACCTGGTGTCATGCCGGCCCGATGCCATAATATTTTCGAATGGCGATAATGATACTTTCCCTTTGTGGTATAATCAGGAAGTAGAAGGTAAACGTACCGATGTACGTGTTTGTAATCTCAGTTATCTGCAAACCGATTGGTATATTGATCAAATGAAACGTGGTGCATACAAATCGGCTCCCCTGCCTATATCGTGGGAACCTAAAGATTACAGAGCAGGTAAAAACGAAGTGTTGTGGGTAGAAGATGCTTACAAAAAACCGCTCGATTTGAATATGACATTTGATTTTATTTTATCAGACGATCCGGCAACCAAGCAAAATAAAGAAGCATACATTCCTGCAAAACAATTGTTCTTGCCGGTTGATGCGCAACAAGTTATTAAAACCGGTACAGTATCAGCTGAAAGATTGGCTGAAATTAATCCGCAGATTGATATTACTTTAGGACGCCGACTTACCAAAAGCGAATTGATGGTGCTTGAAATGCTGAAAACAAACAATTGGAAGCGTCCGATGTATTTCGCGGTAACCGTAGGCGACGATTATTATTTGGGAATGAGCGATCATTTTGAGTTGACAGGTTTGGCTTATCAGAT
>JAURYY010000229.1 GCA_030653695.1 Paludibacter sp.
CAATGATTTAGCTCCTCCGAAATGTTAGTCATATTAGAGTTTGAAAAAAAGAAAAGGATATTTTTAAAACAATTATTTGCAATTTTAGTACACTTCAAAATAATATTTTTTAGTTGGATAAAACAAAAATAAAGTTTAAACGTTTAATTATTAAATGAAAAAACTACTCTCCATAATATTTGCAATAATGATACTCCTTTCGGGGATGCATCTTAGCGTTGCAATGCATTTATGTGGAGGGGAAGTTTCCCAAGTTAAGTTTTCATTTTCACACGAAAAAGCTATTTGTGGTATGTGTGGCGAAGAAAATGATTCAACAGCAACAGCAGAAATTGATACCATAGGTTGTTGTAAAGATGAAATGTCTTTTTATGTTGTAGATAGTAATTACATCCCATCCATCTTTAAAATTAATCAACCTGTAAATCTAATATTACAGGTGTTTGATATTCCCAAAACAATTGGAATTCAGTCTATCCATTCGAATTCTTTTTCAGACTCAAATTTCCAGCCATCAGGGTACTATATTGCCAGTGCTGTAAGCCTTACTGATATTTGTGTATTCCGAATTTGATTTTTTACCACTAAGACACTAAGAACACTAAGTTTCATAATGAATCTTGGTAGACTTTACTTTGTCGCATCTATTTCAACTAAAAGTACAAATCAACACAAAACGTACGTTGTTCTTTTCACAAAGTTTCCATATAAATATTTTGTGAAGTAAGACATAGAACACAATACAAAAATCATATTTATAATTTTTGTGAATAAGTGTTGCTGAGGTTTATTTATAATACAAAATGCATATTCTGTCTATTCAGTATGTGATGAATCAAACTATTTTAAAATTCAACAAAATGAAAACTCTAAAATTCTTCATAGCCCTTGTGGCATTTACCATCTCTACATTATCATTTGCTGCAAAAGCAACAAAAACAGAAGCCTTTAAAGTAGCAGGCAATTGCGAATCGTGTAAAACCCGTATAGAGAAAGCTGCTAAAGTGGCAGGGGTTATTAAAGCGGAATGGAATCAAAAGACAAAAGCATTGACTTTAGTTTACGATCCTGCTCAAGTGAAAAGTGACGAAGTGCAAAAGAAAATTGCAGCTGTTGGACATGATACCCCAAAGTACAAAGCCACTACCGCTGTTTATAATGCACTCCCGGGTTGCTGCAAATACAGATAGTTGTCGAATAACATTTTCTTTAGTGCAGGATAAAAGTAATCCTGCACTAAATAGTCTATCTAATTAAATATAGAATTATGAAAACCAATATAGTAGTAAGTAGTTGTGTGCTGATTTTTACAGTTTTGTTTTCGGCATGTGATACCAATGAAGATTTAGTTGTAAATGTGAATGAAGGAGATTTCACAACCATTTTACCAAGTCCTCCAATTACAAATAGTAAAACAAGTTTAACAGCTCAATGGACAACACAAACCATTTTTAAAGGAAAATTATCCAACGTATTAGGTTATCAATCGGGTTCAATTTTAGGACCAACGATGGTTGTTAATTCGGGCGATAGTATTAAGGTTAAACTGAAAAATAATTTAGATGAACCAACCAATATCCACTGGCACGGTTTAATTGCACCTGCGAATATGGATGGACATCCCGAAGATGTGATTCAACCAGGTTCATTGTTTGATTATGCTTTTAAAGTATTTCAAAGAGGTGGTTTATATTGGTATCATCCGCATCCCGATGGACATACTGCAAAGCAAGCTTATTTGGGACTTGCAGGTGCTATTATTGTTCGAGATGCCGAAGAAAATACATTAAATCTACCATCGGGTGAATTTGAAGTGCCATTAGTGATACAGGACAAACGAATAAATGCAGATTATTCGTTGGATTATTCGCCATCCATGAACGATGTTATGACAGGCTATATGGGTCAGTATATTACAGTGAATGGAGTTCATTCGCCATATAAAGGAGTAAAAACAACCACCTATCGATTTAGAATATTGAATGGCTCGAACGGTAGGATTTATAATCTTGGATTTAGCAATGGAGCTACATTTAAAGTGATCGGTTCGGATGGCGGATTGTTGGAAACCGCAGAAACTGTTTCAACATTACTGCTCGGTCCTGGTGAGCGTGTAGATATATTAATGGATTTTTCTTCCTATCCGGTTGGAAAAGAAATATTTTTGATTAATAATCAGTTTTCAGCAGGAACATCGCAAGGAAAACAGAAGTTTAATATCGTAAAATTTATTGTAGATACAAAAGCAACTGAAAATTATAGCACACCTGCTAACTTATCGATTATTGATAAAATCGGAACAACGATCTCATATAAAACCCGAAACTTTGATATTTCGAATATGAACATGAGTGGTATGTCAATGACAGGTATGCACCGTATAAATAACAAGATTTATGATAAGAATCGTATTGATGAAGTAGTTGCAGCTGGTAGTACCGAAATTTGGGTGTTTGATAATTCAACAGGTGATGAACCACATCCAATGCATATTCATGGTGTTCAATTTCAGGTATTAGACCGTACAGGTGGACGAAGTAAACTAATTGCCAGTGAAAAGGGATGGAAAGATACCATTCTTTTATTGCCCGGTGAAAAAGTACGTGTTATAATGACTTTCAGCAATAATAAGGGGCTGTTTATGCTCCATTGTCATAACTTGGAACATGAGGATGACGGTATGATGTTGCAGTTTGAGGTTAAATAATAAAATGACTATCGGCTTTTGTACCCAACGTATTTTTTTATTTGTAAAACAATAAATAATGGCTCTTTTCTAAGACAAGGTT
>JAURYY010000249.1 GCA_030653695.1 Paludibacter sp.
TCTATTCCATCTGCCATTTTTGTTAAAGTTGTCATTTTGTTTAGCGAGTAAATAATTTTTTTAGAAATAAAGTTGGTTTGATTTGTCCGCACCCCGATGATTGATTAAAACCTCCAACCCAAACGCAACTCTGTGTGGATAGTCAGCGAATTTGCGTTATAGTGATTCAAACCGCTGACCTGTAATGTTGCCTGCAACCCGAATGGAGTTATGTAATTGATTCCTATCGGAAATTCAAAAAAATTCATGCCCACTTCGCGTCCGTGAAGCAAGCCAACAAAAGGTGAAAGCCCGCTTTTGCTGTTTTTATTGGCAAAATAATACTTTACGCCGTACGAATTGTAAGTTCCGTAACCATCAGTTCCAAAATTCAACTCTAAGTTTATATTCGGATTCAAAAAATAATCGACACTTACCGTGAACATGCCACCTTCGCTCGAGAACAAAGAAAGTCCTGTGCTAATTCCGAATCGCTTTTGCATGCGTCTGCTTTGATATCCCAACAAATCGACCCATCCGTTTTCGTATTCTATCTTTTTCAGATTTGTTAAATTGGTGGTAAATAGGGGGCTTCGGTCAAAACTGGAAATTTTGTATTTTA
Organism: Paludibacter sp.; assembly: GCA_030653695.1. Taxonomy (GTDB): domain Bacteria; phylum Bacteroidota; class Bacteroidia; order Bacteroidales; family Paludibacteraceae; genus Paludibacter. The sequence continues at coordinate 602 of JAURYY010000249.1, forward strand.
TCAACCTGTCGGTTTTTTCAACGATATAGACATTCAGCTCCTTGTTGTCGGTAGTAGTAATTTTATCCTGAGCAAAGCCGGCAAGAGTAACAATGATAATTGCAAATAAAATAATGTTTTTTTTCATTTTGATAATTGATTAGTTGGTATTTGTATTTTTTGATAATTTTTATTTCAACCATTTATCGAGCCATTCATAAAACGTACGTTGCCACAGAATACCGTTTTGCGGTTTCAGTACCCAATGGTTTTCGTCGGGGAAAATAAGCATTTGTGCAGGTACTCCTCGTAAAATTGCGGCATTGAAAGCGGACATTCCCTGCGAAGCTAAAATGCGGTAATCTTTTTCGCCGTGAATAACTAAAATCGGCGTATTCCATTTATCCACAAAAAGGTGTGGTGAGTTGGCATACGAATTTTGGGCTATCTTGTTGTTTTTTTCCCAATACGCACCTCCCAAATCCCAGTTTACGAACCACATTTCTTCTGTTTCGAGGTATTGTTGCTGAAGGTTGAACATACCATCGTGCGCCAGAAATGCTTTGAAACGTTTTTGGTGGTGTCCGGCTAACCAAAACACCGAAAAACCGCCGTAACTTGCACCCACGCAACCTAACTTATCTTTGTTTACAAAAGGTTCTTTTGACAGCGCATCGATAGCCGATAGATAATCTTTCATATTCTGACCGCCATAGTCGCCACTAATCTGATCGAGCCACTCTTGTCCAAAACCAGGTAATCCGCGGCGGTTGGGTGCAACAATAATATAGTCGTTAGCCGCCATCATCTGGAAATTCCAACGATACGACCAAAACTGACTTACAGCAGATTGCGGTCCGCCCTGACAATAAAGCAAGGTTGGATATTTTTTGTTCGGGTCAAATTTGGGCGGATAAATTACCCATACCAACATTTGTTTGTTATCGGTGGTTTTTACCCAGCGTTCTTCAACTTTGCCCATTTCTAATTGATCAAGAATATGTTTATTCTCAAACGAAAGTTCGGTAGTTTCGCCATTTTCGGGGTTTACTGTATATATTTCGTTCGGTTTGCTCATCGAGTGTTTCAGTGCGATTAGCTTGCTGCCCGCAGGTTTAACCAATTCGTAATCGTGAACGCCCGATGTTAGTTGCGAGATTTTCCGTTCCGCCACGTCAGCCCGATATATTTGAGTGACGCCATGCCAACAACTTACAAAAAAAATAGATTTACTGTCGGCTGACCATGCCAATCCTTCCGAATTTTGATCGAAACCAGCTGACAAGTCGGTTTTTTCGCCCGTTGCAACATGCATCACAAACAAACGATTCTTGTCCGACTCGCAACCTTCGCGCTTCATGCTTTCCCAGGCAAGCCATTTTCCATCGGGCGAGAATGTGGGATTCATATCGTAACCCATCATTCCTTCGGTTTTGTTTTCGGGTTTTGCGGTTTCAAAATGGTAGAAATAAATGTCCGAATTGGTTGAAATGGCATAAGCTTTCCCTGTCTTTTTTCGGCAGGTATAAGCAATTGTTTTCCCATCAGGACTCCATGCCAATTGTTCGATGCCGCCGAAAGGTTTCATCGGACTTTCGAATGGTTCACCTTCAAGAATATCTTTCTCATTTTTTATTTGTTTACCTGTAAATTCAGCTACAAATGGGTGTGGAACGGTGGTCACCCATTCGTCCCAATGTTTGTACATCAAGTCGTTTACAATTATTCCGGTTGATTTTGGGAGGTCAGGATATTTATCCACGGTACTTTCGCCATATTTTACTTCAGCCACAAACAGCAGTTTAGTTTCGTCGGGCGAGAATGCAAAATCATTTACGCCGCCTGCTCTGTCGGTAATTTGGTGTCTGCTGCTGCCATCGGCTTTCATTATCCAAAGTTGCATACTACCGGTTTCGGACGACAAAAACGCGATGTGTTCGCCATCCTTCATCCATTTTGCCGATGCTTCGCGCACCGAAGTTTTGGTGATTTGTTTTTTATCCGACCCATCGACATTCATAACAAAAAGCTCAGCATTGCCTTTGTTTTCGGGAATA
>JAURYY010000253.1 GCA_030653695.1 Paludibacter sp.
GTAAACTGTTTGATTTCGGACAGGAGGTTACACAATCTGCTATCATGTTAGCATTCATTGTTTGAAGTGCATTCATGTCTAAACGGAGGTCTTCTTCCAAAAACCGAATCGTTTGTCTTACACTTCTCAAATGAAGTCCTCGTGTTTGAATAATTAAATCACAAAGTGCTTTTTCTGGTGAAGCCATAATTACTGTCTGATGGTTTGAAAATTTCACCTGACATAAGCCGATGAAATAAGCCATTTGAGGAACATGGTGATAGTAAAAATCTCCTAAAGCTGTTTTAAAAACTTTGCTCTTACGTGTTGTGACACTGTTTACTCTTGTCACTTTTTCAGGAATTAACCCCCAATAAGAAAGAGCTGATTCTGCCGTAACATAACTGGGTCCATAAAGATGGTTGGCTATTAAAAAAAGTTCAGGATGCGGAGTTTTGATTTTAGGTCCCGCAACATAAAGTCCTCTTTTTAACTGATAGAGATAACCCGCATTTACAAGCTGCTCAATTTTGTCATACGGTCGCTTATATTCCATAAGCAGTGGCAACAGCGCTTGTGTTGAAATAGGCAACTCAGCAATTGCCGCTATGGCTTCAACTATTTTCATATTGACAAATATAAGCATCTAATTCGGAATAATTCCGAATTGAGCATCTTTTTTTTACAAAATAAAGCTAATACTGATTTCCCAACCTGACAAGCACCCCGAATCAACAACAAAAAACGAGCTTCCTCTGCTTTCCAGGTATTCAACTGAAATTCTATAGTTCAATAAAGATAATTCATCTAATAAAATTGATTTTAACGTAAATATAATTCCAAATAGTTGTTTTTCCAAATCAATATTTTTGTGTTTTATTCGTTTTTACAATGCTATAAAAAACACTTAGTGCTTTTAAAAATAGTTTTTTGATTTTATTATTTATGAAATCATGAGATTTTGGAGACGGTGTCTTTCAGTATGAAATAGCCATGTTTGCAAAAACACAATTGCAAAGCAATCACTGAACACTTAAACAAATGAAATTTCGTGAAGTAAACTTTGATGAAAATATTTTAATCAAACTGGCGAAACGTTAGTTCGTGAATACAAAAAAAGAAAATAAATAATGAATGAACAATTCCATAAGCTGTCCCGCCAAAAGTGGGATGACATTATTACAAAACAAATAAAATATCCACATATGAAAAATTAATTACTTAACTATTTTTTTGTACGTAAAATATGCGTACATTTGCATTCAATAATACAAATTGATCAATCATTAAAGCGATTGGTTATACGTTATAAATTATTAAAATTATTAATTATGGCCACATTAGTTGACGACAGAATTGATGTTCGCATTAGCAAAGAACAGAAAGAATTAGTTAAATATGCTTCTGAAATGCTCGGTTTTAAGAGTTTATCTGAATTTGTAGTGTATTGTATTAACAGAGAAGCTAAAGCCATTATTAATGAGCATAGTATAATTTTAAAAACTATAGAGGATAAGAAATTATTTGTAGAGACCATTTTAAATCCGCCAGTTGCTCATGAGAACCTTAAAAAAGCACAATTAAAATACCAGAAATTCCAAGAACAGCATGAGTATTAGTATTGAGATACTAACAAATAGTCATATAAAGGATGTATTTAATAGTGGTTCCGATTTATTAGACAATTATATTAAAAGGCAAGCTAAGCAAGATGTGAGACGAAAATTATCTGCTTGTTATGTATTAACCCAAAATGACACAAAACAAGTTCTCGGATATTATACATTATCTAGTTACTCCATCCCTCGAAACAATTTCCCCAAAACAATTATAAGTTCTTTGCCAAAATCCTACGATGAATTACCTACTGTATTATTGGGAAGATTGGCAGTAGATAAACAATTTAAAGGAAATGGGTACGGCGAGTTACTTTTACTTGATGCCTTAAACCGAAGTGTAGCAATGTCAGAACATTTAGGAATATTGGCGGTTATTGTGGATCCTTTAAATACAAGTGTAGTCGAATTTTATACAAGATATGGTTTTATCTTAATTCCTGCTACTCAGAAAATGTTTCTTCCTATCAAAACTATTAAAGATATTTTATAGCGGTAAGCTGTGTGTAATAAGCTTTATGCTATAGGCATTGTTATATAACAACTTTACATCTCAACAATTCGACGATTCAACAATTCTACAGTTAAACAATTCAAAAGTTAAACAATTCAACAGTTAAACAATTCAACAGTTAAACAACTCAAAAGTTAGCAGTATGCTTTAGGATTTAAGCTTTAAGCAGTATTCAGTAAGCATTGAAAAGTGAACAGTTAAACGATTAAACGATTAAGCGAGGTCTCGCTTTGCTCGACAGGACAAAACAATATTGAATGTCTTTGCGAACGAAGTGAAGCAATCTCTTCTGATGCTTTAAGCAGTAAGCAGTATGCTAAAAATCAGTTTTCCCCAGCCCTAAAGCATGACTGATTTTTGGAAATTTGATTATCAACCAATTTCACATTTAGTATTTCACTTTTAACGCTAAAA
>JAURYY010000255.1 GCA_030653695.1 Paludibacter sp.
AAATTTAACAAATTAGATAGGTGCACCCCCTATTATTTTTATTCAGAAACACAAAAATCTGCATATCAATATATTAGAAAACAAAGATAAATAAACTAAGGTCAAAATAAGTGTACCATAGGTGTACTTACACAGATGTTATGGGCAATTTTAGAAAAGGAAAAACAAGACTTTTTTGCAAATTGAGAAAGTGGATGAAAATAGATAAATTTTGACTATTTTTGTAGCAAAACAAAAAGACAAAAATGATAACTAAAGCTTATATAACAGAACTTAAACACAGCGGAAACGGTGACATTGCGAAACTTATTAAGAGTCAGCGCGACGTTGGGACAATTAATAATATTCTTGAAAGTTTAGGTCAGTTACCTGTTGACTTTGAGAGTGATTTCCTCTATGAACTTCTTAACCACCCACACGCTCAAGTTCGACTAAATGCAGTAAAGAATATCGGAAAGTTGAACGGAAAATCAAAATCTATAAAACTTCACGAACTTTATGAGAAAGAAACTGACACAAGTGTCAGAAGAGAAATAATTTCTTCAATCGGAAGACAAAGAAAATCAGAGAATAAAATCTTTTTGTTCGAGACTATAAATGACGATGACCCGAAAATTGTTTGTCAAGCGATTCGAGCACTTTTGGTTTTTGAGAAAGATATTGATGTTCAAGAACACTTGAAACCTTTAATAAATCACACCAACGAAATGGTGAGAAATGTTATTTATAAAGAATACTTTGCAAAAGACAATCAAAAGAACGGTGTGCTACCGCACACCGAGACTTATGATTTTCTTAAAAACACTGTTGTAAATGCAGACGTTTTGGAAGCTTTAAAATTTGTACCTGATGACAGTATTCATTTAACTTTTACTTCGCCACCTTATTATAATGCAAGAGATTATTCAATATATCCAAGTTATGAGGCTTATTTAGAATTTCTGGAAAATGTATTTAAGGAAACTCACAGAGTGACAAAAGAAGGACGTTTTTTAATTGTCAACACTTCGCCAATCATTATTCCACGCGTAAGTCGTTCACACTCAAGTAAACGTTACGGAATTCCTTTTGACTTGCACCCGCTTTTAGTAAAAAACGGTTGGGAGTTTTTGGATGATATTATTTGGTTGAAACCTGAAGCAAGTGTAAAAAACCGCATAGGTGGTTTTATGCAACACCGTAAACCATTAGGATACAAACCTAATTGCGTAACTGAATATTTAATGGTTTATCGGAAACAAACTGAAAAACTATTGGACTGGAATATTCGGAGTTATGATTATCAAACGGTAGAAGAAAGCAAAGTTGCTGATGGTTATGAAACTACAAACGTTTGGAAAATTGACCCTACTTTTGACAAAATCCATTCAGCAATTTTTCCTGTTGAGTTATGCAAAAGAGTTATAAAATATAATCAATGTGCTTAAAATAAGTGGAATATGGCAAAAACAGCAAAGTTTGTTGACTTAGATAGAAGAATACTCATTGATGAAATAGAAAAGATACAAGGTATAAAACTTGAAAGCATTAAACCTTCAAGAAAATTATTTAAATCTTCAAATAATTTGTTATATTTAATTTCTGGTGGTACAGAAGACTGGCACGGAATTAATGAAAATATAATGAGCCAATTAGATATTTTAGAAGCAGAAAAAGGTGAACATGTCTTTATGATTGCGAAAAAATATCGAACTCAAATGGATATTTGTGTAGGTTCTTTGTCTGTTTTCCTAAATAACAAAGATAAACTTATTAAAGCATTAAAAGGTGGCTTTCAATTCCATTGTATAACAACTGAAGATGGTTTATTTATAGAAGAAATCCCAGAATTATATTGCAATAAAGTCCACACAATCTATTTTCCTAATCACAAAAAAAATGTAGAATTACACAGGTACAATGCGAGTTTACTCGATATTGATATACCAGTAAATGCTGAACTAACTCACACTGACGTTCAAGCTAAACTTCTTTTAATTGGTAGTTATCTAAATTTCAGAACTTACACGCCTGACAAATCAAAATTTAGTACAGTTTACAAAAATAAGTTAGGTGATATTTCAACTGAATTGGATGTACCGGAAGGTTCAATTCCTTCAATCAGCCTTGAAACAGTGAAATTAATTGATGTGATTTGGTTTGACGATGAAGGTTATCCAACTCATGCGTTTGAAGTAGAACATTCAACAGATGTTACAAAAGGTCTTTTGAGGTTATATCAATCTCATAAATTAAGAATCAAAATGTTTATCATTTCAAATCAAAAAAATAAATTTGAAACAGAGGTGTCAAAAATGCCATTTGTAAAAATTAAAAACGAATTTATTTTTAAAAATTATGACGAATTAGAGGCATTTTTTGAAAGTGTAAAGAAATTCAAAGAGATGAAAGATAATTTTTCAATTTAAATTTACAGATTATGCAAAACCAAAGTAGTGTTCAGATTACGTCTAATGATAAGATTTTTGCAACAGGCGTACATTTACAAGCCGTTCAAATTGAGATTAATGGAATTAAGCAATGGCGATGGATAGCTGTTGGATTTGAAGAAGACTCATTTTTTAATGGCGAAAATATAGATGTTTATGATTATGCTAATACTTTTGAGGAATTGATAAATAATTCTGATTTAAAGGTATTTCAGAGCTAAGGACAAGATTATCGTATTGAAGTAGTCGCATTGATAAATGCAGAGTTTTTGCAGTTTGCTATAGATTTTTTCAAAAAGGTTATTGAAGCAAAACTTGCCAACAAAGACGTAACAATTGATTGGTACAAAGCAGCTTTTCTAAGCTCAAAATTAAGTTCAGAAGATATTGCAATAAATTCGGGATTGAATAAAAAGACAATTACGAATATGTATAATTCGGCAACCAAAGAAATCGTAATTGATGCTTCAAATGAACATTACGATGTCCTTTACCAGTCAATCAGTAATTTAATTGAGAGCCAACCTGACATTGATTTGACTTTGACAATAAAATTTCGTGGGGTTAGTGTTGAACTCAACATAAACGAAAGTCTAATTGTGATTAACACTCTTGCAGTTAAACGTTCTGCACTTCGTGGCGGTCTTTGGAGTACTGCCGGGAAAAGGGTTGAAAAATATCTTATGGCAACACTTTGCAAAGTTTATAGTGTTCCGTTTGAGCATTTTGACCAAAGCAAAATACCATCAAGTATGAGAGAAGTTGATTTCTATTTAATCAATGGAAAAACCTATTCACGTTGTGAAGTAAAAATGATGGGGCGTGGTAATCCTGAAAGTGCTGATGCAATATTCGCAAGAGAAAGTGATGTGTTTGTTGCCGACAAACTTTCAGACCTTAATAAACAACAAGCAGACAAGCTAAATGTGAAATGGGTTGAATTAAGAGATGAAAGCGGCTACAAAAGATTTGCTAAAATTTTACAAGAACTTGAAATACCATTTACAGATTTTAAAGGAAATTTAGACGCTCATTTAGACACAATTTTATCTGAACTTCTTGATAAATAAAAACAACGAAATGCCAACATAGGCTATATGCAATAAGGGTTTCAGTGATTATTCGAGCATTCTGCCCCGCTCAAACTTCGGTGTAGTCAGACAGGAACGAAGCCCGCAATCCCTTACTTTTCATACACTTATCCGTTGTCTGCAATTGCAAACAATTAAGTCTCAGCATATAGCGAGATGAAAGCGTTTAAATCGAAAGTAGAAGTTAGTAGAACTTCGACCGGCACGAAATCAAAAAGGATGGAGAGAAATGAATT
>JAURYY010000262.1 GCA_030653695.1 Paludibacter sp.
TGTCGGTTCATCCAGAAAAAGCACCGATGGTTTATGAATCAAGGCACAACTTAGCGCTAATTTTTGTTTCATACCTCCCGAAAGATTCGCAGCCCGGCGGTTTTTGAATGGTTCTATTTGTTGATAAATGTCTTTTATTAAGTTGTAATTTTCCGCTATGGTTGTATTGAAAACAGTGGCGAAAAAATTCAGGTTTTCTTCAACCGTCAAATCCTGATACAGCGAAAACCTGCCCGGCATATAACCAACCCTTTTGCGAATTTCCTTATAATCCTTCACCACATCGAACCCATCAACAGTAGCAGTTCCATGATCGGCTAAAATTAAAGTCGTCAATATTCTGAACAAGGTAGTTTTTCCGGCGCCATCAGGTCCGATAATACCAAATATTTCACCTTTCGAAACAGAAAAAGATAAACCGGTTTCAGTCAGGTCTGTCTCACCTGAATTCTGAACAGGATTCCCTATTCCTGCAAATTTTCCTGATTTTGCGGTAAAATAGTTCTTATATAAGTTTTTTACTTCTATCGAAATCATATTTTCATTGGTTGCGTTCTTTTCCATTGGGGGAAATGATTTAAAAGTTGAGCGTAAAAAAACATGATTGAAGTATGTTCCTGAATGAAATAAAATGCAGGATTATTAAAAAAAAACAGGATGAACCTACATCAAATCCTGTGGTTTATGGTGGATGAATTCAAATTTTTACAGCAATTTTGATATCTCTTTGTCAAGTATTTTAAAGTCAAGGCTTCTGTTTAAAATAACTCCTTTTCGGTCAATTAAGAAAGTGGTGGGAATTGATGAAATATTGTAAGTGCTGAGATATTTGCCATTCTCATCGTGAACGCAAATCCAGGGAATATTGGTGGTGGACTCTTCCCACAAAAACTTGTTTCGGTCTAAAGAAACCTGAAAAATTTCAAGACCTTTTGCGTGATATTTGTTGTAGAGATCGCGTAAGGCAAAAGTATATTGTACACTTTTTTCGCTTTCGTAAGCCGAAAAATCGACCAAAATCACTTTCCCTTGCAAGTCCGAGAGTTTTTTTAGTGTATTATTTCTGTCGTTCAACTCAATGTCGATAAAACCTGTTCCTGATTTTTCGATAATTTCTTTCCATGCCTCTTTTTGTTTTGCCTGCCTTTCGGTTTTGATGGCATCCATTACTAAATTGTAAATATTTCGTGTTCGTGGCGATTCGGGCATAAAGGCATTGTAACTCGTAGCTACAGCCGCGCAATATGGCTTATCTGATTTTATATACGGCGAAAAAATATAGGTGTTGTTGATTTGCTGAAATAATGCAAAATAAGCAGCCGATGAACGCGGGTTTTGCAGTATAAGTTTGCGTGCCACTTCTTTGTGGTTTTCAATATCTACTTCAATTTCAGCTATTTTTTCATTTTTATCTGATGTACTCAAATCGGGCGAAAGTGCATTTACTTTTTGCTGTATAGCATGAACCGATTTACGAAGTTGCTGAATATCAACGTTGGTTTGCGAGCCCTCCACTGTATATTCGGTCGAAAAATTTTTCGCATCTGCATTTATGGTAATGATTTCGCACGAATCGATGGCAAAAGTGATAAACTGATTTCCTGTGCGTAAACGGTAAAAATCGGGATACGCAGGACGAGGGGCTTTGAAGGCATATTTTCCTTCTTTTCGGAGTTTTATCGAATCTAAAATGACCGTTTTATCCAATCCGGTATGTTCAAGATACAGAACTTGTTTGTCCGAATTTTCAACAACGCCTTCTACTTTAAATTTATCTTTTGAATTGCAGGCAAATAAACCTAATAATGCGAGAGAGACAATAAGGAGTTTTTTCATGATGATAACAAATGTTTTTTTTTTTGAATCGTGCAAATTTAATTTAATTTCCGTTTATCACCAAACTCAAGACTGTATTGGTACAAAAAAGAATAATAAAAAAAAACAGCAAATCTGTGTCGATTTGCTGTTAGCTGTCAAGTTTCACAACGTTGTTGATATGCGTTTTTTCAGGTTACAAAAATATAAGATGTTGTGGGAAAAAAAGTGGAATAATCTGTCATTAAAGGAGAAATTTCGATGTTGATAACCAAAGGCGGGTGCAATGCACTCCCCATGACATACAAAAAATCCCTTCTTCATAATGAAGAAGGGATTGCCTTTGATTTTTTAATAACCGAGAATTTTCATCATCGACTTATAACTCTGCTCTTTAGCAAAAAGTTTAGTGTAATATTCTCCATCTTCGTCTTTGTCGATAATCACTAATTTAGGAGCCGGAATCAGGCAGTGTTGTATTCCTCCGAAACCGCTGAGCGATTCCTGATAAGCTCCCGTATGAAAAAAACCAATGTATTGCTCGCGATCTTCGTGCATTTTGGGCAGGAAAATCGCGTTCGAATGTACTTCGGCATTGTAAAAATCTTCGCTGTCGCATGTGAGCCCGCCTAAATTAACGCGCTCGTATTCCGAATCCCAGTTGTTAATTGCCAAAAAAACATAACGTTGATTGATAGCCCAAGTATCGGGCAGGGTTGTCATAAAAGAGCTGTCAATCATATTCCAAAGCTCCCTGTCGTTCTGTTTTTTCTGATTGACAATGGAGTAAAGCATAGCACCGCTTTCGCCTACGGTGTATGAGCCGAATTCAGTAAAAATATGCGGATCGGATACTCCGTTTTGTTTACATATTGTTTTAATTTGTGCTACTATTTCTTCGGCTATATATTCGTAGTCGTAATCCATATCTAAATGGGTCTGAATGGGAAAGCCGCCACCGATATTTAAACTGTCCAATTCGGGGCTTTTCTTTTTAAGTTCACAATAAAGATTCACGGCTTTGTTTAACTCGTTCCAGTAATAAGCCGTATCTTTAACACCGGTATTAATAAAAAAGTGCAACATTTTCAACCCAACTTGCGGATTTGCTGCTATGTGCTTGGTATAATATGGAATAATATCATTGTAACGGATGCCTAATCTTGAAGTATAAAAGTCGAACTTAGGTTCTTCTTCGGCTGCAATTCGTATTCCTACATTAAACGGAGTTTCAAAGTTCTTTAATAGTAAATCAAGTTCAAATTTATTGTCAAGTATTGGTATTACATTAGTGTAATCCTTACGAATTAGATCCTGTATGTTCTCTACATATTGTGGTCGTTTGAATCCGTTACATATCACATAAGTATCCTTTTTGAATAATCCCTGTTCCTCAAGCGATTCAATTATGTTTATGTCGAATGCCGATGATGTCTCAACATGTACGCCGTATTTAAGTATTTCCTCCATTACAAATGAGAAGTGTGAACTTTTAGTACAATAGCAATAATGGTAGTCGCCGTTATAATCAACTTTAGCCATTGCTACATTGAACATTCGACGTGCTTTTTGAATGTTTTGACCTATTTTAGGCAAGTACGAAATACGCAGCGGCGTACCGTACTGCTTAATAATATCCATCAAAGGAACGCCAAACCATTCCAGTTCGTTCTCTACAACATTGAATTCATCATTCGGAAATTCGAATGATTGTTCTATTAAATCTCTGTACTTGTTTTTCATATTTGCTGCGGAATTCATTTATTCAACATATCTGAGTGAGTCGGATATTACAAAATAACGATACTCAACTCACGCGGATTAGATTTTTCTTGCTGAAATAAGCGCACAAAAATACGAAAATAATTTGAACAGAAGTATTGTTAATCAAAAATATTTCAATGGAGACACTTGTTTAGTTAGTTTCTGAATTTATTTCCTTAAAGTTTAACTTTGCAAAATAAGTTATGAGAAATGAAGGAATAGTGGCTGCCATTACAAAAACAAAAAATAATTTATAACCTAATAAATCGCTAAAGTAGCCGCTAAGCATTGACGGCAGAATAAAGCCAAGCGCCATAATTCCATCTGCAAAAGCATAGTGAGCTGTTTTGTATTTTCCGGGTGCAATTTGTTGCATAATGTAAAGAATAAGCCCTACGAATCCAAAACCATAACCAAAATATTCAGTGGCAATAGCAGCCGATATGATATAAATGTTGTCGGGCTGATAGTAAGAAAGTAAAAAATACATTATAAAAGGAATGTTGAATGCCGCACAAAGTATAAGTATTGTATTTTTCAATCCACGTTTGGAGGTATAGTAACCTGCTAATATAGAGCCAAGCACAAATGCTGCTGAACCAACTATGCCATAAATCATACCAATTTGCGAAGTGCTGAGCCCTAATCCACCTTCGGCTTGCGTAGCTTTGAAAAACAGAGGTGCAATTTTTATGGCAAAACCCTCGGCAAAACGGTACAAAATAACGAAAGCCAGACTTAACCAAATTCCTTTTTTCTGAAAAAAAGTAACAGCAATGTCTTTCAAAGTAACCATGCCTTCTTGGAACGATTGCACATTGGTTGTACTTCGACCCAACGGTAAAAAACGGATGTGGTAAATGGACAGTAAAATCATTATGACGCCATAAATTCCCATGACTATCATCCAGGCGGTACTTATGCCCATGCTTTTCTCCAACTCGCCTGCCAGATACACCAAAGCACCACCCGAAAAGACTTTGGCTAAGTTGTAAAATGCACCCTGCCACCCCACGTATTTGGCCTGATCTTCGGGCGAAAGTTCGTTGAGGTAAACCCCAACAGTAGCAATGTCGTGTGTGGCACCGCTAAAAGCAATAACAGCCATAAAAGCGATGGCGTAGGTGAAAAAATCGGGTAGATGAAGCGAAAAAGCCACCAATGCAAACGATATACCGGTTATCATTTGGGTAGCAACCACGAAATGTTTTTTGGTTTTAAACATTTCGAGTATCGGGCTCCACAAAGGTTTAAATGTCCACGGCAGCATGATGAGCGATGTCCAGAGCGTAATTTGCGTGTCGGTTATCCCCATGTTTTTAAACATAAGCGACGATGCCTGAGCCAAAGCCACAAAAGGCAATCCCATTGCAAAATAAACGCTTGGTATCCAGGAAATAGGGTGGGCTTTTTGTTTCATGTTTTGTGTTTGATGTCTGAGTGCTTTTTCTCTTTTCTCTTTTCTGTTTTCCGTTGTCTGTCGTCTTTGCTCTTTGCTCTTTATTCTTTGCTCTTTATTTTTTGCTTTCATTAAATAAGCCCCAGCATTTTACTGCGTGCAAGTAAACATGCCCCTATTATACCAGCTTTGTCGCCTAATTTACTGGTTTTTATAGTAGTGTCCTTGCTTACTAAGTTGAGTGAGTATTTTTTTACGCTACTTCGGATGGGCAAAAGCAAATAATCGCCTGTAAGAGCTACTACACCGCCAATAATTACCAATTCGGGATTGAAGAGATTAATAAGTCCGGCAATTTGTTTTCCAAGCGTAATGCCCACTTCTTCAATGAGTTCAATAGCCAGCATATCTTCCTGCATGGCAGCATCCAAAATATCTTCATGCGTTATCGATTCTCCTTTTTTCTTCTTTTTATCCAACATTGATGAATATCCTTCAGCCATTTTTTCGAGAAAGCGGCGATGAATGTACGAGCCGGAAGCTTGCGTTTCGAGGCAGCCTTTTTTTCCGCAATGACAAATAATATCGTTGTCGAAAATACTTAAGTGCCCAAATTCGCCTGAGAAGCCTGATTTCCCATAATACAAATGTCCATTAGTAATAATTCCCAAGCCCAAGCCCCAGCTGCAATTTACAAAGAGTACATTTTTTTCGTTGCCTACTACGCCATTCATGTATTCGCCATACGCCATGGCGCGCGAGTCGTTGTCGATCGTAACATGAATTCCGAGTCGCTCCTGGAAAATTTCAGTAAGTGGCTGCTCGTTAAAGTAGTACATACTGTAACTATGTCCGGTTTCGGTATTGATGCGTCCAGAGATATTAATGCCAGCACTAAGAATTTTTGATTTAGGGATGGTTAGTCGCGCAATGTATTCGTTGATAATTTTACACAAACTATCGAAACTTTCGGCAGTGTTTTCGTAGTTGAAAGGCACACTCAACAGGTAATCAATAAGTTCTCCCTTGAAGTTTATTAAAGCTAAGTTGACCCTGAAGCGCTTAATATCTACACCCAAAAAACAGCCCGAATCAGGATTGAGCCCGTAAATATTCGGACGTCGTCCGCCAGCAGTTTCAACCTTGCCAAAATCAATCACATAACCTTCGTCAATCAACTCGCTCACCAATTTTGTAACGGTAGGTACGCTCAAATCCATTTCTTTGCCAAGCTCCGAAAGGGTATTGTCGCCGTTATTGATATAATATTTTAAAATATTTAATTTTAGCTGTGCATTTTTTGAGCCAAGTTCAATTTCTTCGATTAATGTATGTTTCATATTTTGGTATCAGTAATGAGTATTTGTAAATTATTTTTCTATATCAATGACAAAAATAATAATTTTAAATTATAAATACACAATTGAGCGAAATAAAATTACTCCGACTATATATTATTAAATATTTATACGATAAAATTATGTTTTACAACATTAAATTAAAATAAATCTATTTTATTTGTATCATTAATAAAATATTTTATTTATATTTGTCGCATTATTAAAAACAAATACACAGATGTGTCGGATAAGGGTTAATATTTTATATATTCACTGGTTTGTAATTCTTCTTTTCTGTACAGAATTAAAGGCAGGAAACAATACTGAGACATCTTGTAATCGGTATGTATCATCGGCTCAAGATCCTACGCCAGCCCAAATAACCGGAGGAGCAACTCCTGTTGTTGTAACCTCTATCGACTGGCAGCGTCCGGCAATTGCAATTTCGAAAGCTGTATTTTCGGGTAGAATGTACAAGAATCAAAAAGTCAATATAACCGAACATACAGTATTACAGGTGATGAAAGGAATGGGATTTATTTTGTTTTTATAAAACAAAAAGATAATCTCCGTATTTTGAAAATAAATATAGTATAAAAACGAATAGTATATGAAAATAAAAGCTACATTTTTAGACGAAATAAGTCACGATATTCCGCATCAGAACTGGGGCGAAGCCGAATGGGATGCCGATTTTGCGTATATGAGAGCGGTTGGCATAGAGATGGTTGTGTTGATTCGTTGCGGATATAAACGTTGGCAAACTTTTCCATCAGAAGTGCTTACATGTGAAGAAAAATGCTTTACGCCACCGGTTGACTTGGTCGATTTATTTTTGCGTTTGAGCGATAAATATGGTATGCAGTTTTATTTTGGATTGTACGATTCGGGACGTTACTGGGTGGATGCCGACTTTTGGACGAATGGAAATTACGAACGCGAAGTGGCAATTAACAAAGCAGTTATTGATGAAGTATGGAAAATATACGGTCATCATACATCGTTTTCAGGCTGGTATTTATCGCAGGAATGTAGCCGGAATAATGGTGCAATAATTGAAATGTTCGCGAGTTTGGGAAAATACTGCAAAGAAGTTTCCAATGGATTGCCAGTTTTAATTTCGCCTTATATTGATGGAAAAAAGAATCGCAGCGAATTGGCTGCCGATAAACAAGTAAATGGTCCGATTACTACTGAAGCTCACGAGCGTGAATGGAATAAAATTTTTGCAGGAATAAAAGGTGCAGTGGATATTGTTGCATTTCAGGATGGTCATGTAGATTACGACGAATTAATTGATTTTCTGAAAATTAACAAACGCTTGTGCGATAAACACGGCTTGCAATGCTGGACAAACTCCGAAACATTCGACCGCGATATGCCGATAAAATTTCTGCCTATTAAATGGGAAAAACTGAAACTAAAATTGGAGTTGGCAGCCGAAGCTGGTATCGAAAACGCAATAACATTTGAATTTTCGCATTTTATGAGTCCGCAGTCGGCTTACAAGCAAGCGGGACATTTATATAAAAGGTATAAAGAGTTTATTAAAGGGTAATTGACCATTTTTTCATTCACTATTTACTGTTATTTTCATGAATTTTAAAAAAATTGCAGAACAATATAAAGGCGAATTATTCAATAATATTTTACCTTTCTGGCTCGAAAAATCGCAGGATGCGGAGTTTGGAGGCTATCTTACCTGCTTGGACAGAGAAGGTCAAGTGTTTGATACAGAAAAATTTGTGTGGTTGCAGGGGCGTGAGGTGTGGATGTTTTCCATGCTTTATAATAAAGTGGAGAAAAAGCAAGAGTGGCTCGATTGCGCCATACAAGGAGCTGAGTTTATGAAAACACATGGACACGATGGCGATTTCAACTGGTATTTTTCGCTCACACGCGAAGGTCAGCCTTTGGTGGAGCCCTATAATATTTTTTCGTACACCTTTGCTACCATGGCTTTTGGTCAGTTGGCATTGGCAACCGGCAATAGAGAATACGAGCAAATAGCCAAAACAACTTTCAAAAAAATTCTGTCGAAAGGGGATAACCCCAAAGGCAAATGGAACAAGACACACGCCGGAACACGCAATTTGAAGAACTTTGCTTTGCCAATGATACTTTGTAATTTGGCTTTGGAAATTGAGCATTTGCTCGATGAAGCATTTTTGCTCGAAACCATGGAAACATGTATTCACGAAATAATGGACGTGTTTTATCGCCCCGAATTAGGAATTGTAGTTGAAAATGTAACACTCAACGGAGAACTTTCCGATACTTTCGATGGTCGTTTGATAAATCCTGGACATGCTATTGAAGCCATGTGGTTTATAATGGAATTAGGCGAGCGTTTGAAACGTCCCGAGTTGATACAAAAAGCTACTGATGTAGCTTTGAAAATGATACAATACGGTTGGGATGATACATTTGGAGGGATTTATTATTTTATAGATCGCAAAGGATATCCACCCCAACAATTGGAATGGGATCAGAAACTATGGTGGGTACACATCGAATCGCTCATAACCATGATCAAAGGATATCAATTAACGGGTTCGAAAGAGTGTTTGACTTGGTTTAAAAAAATTCACGAGTACAGTTGGACTCATTTTAAGGATCAAGAATACCCCGAATGGTTTGGTTACCTCAATCGACAAGGCGAAGTTTTGTTGAACCTAAAAGGTGGAAAATGGAAAGGATGCTTTCATGTGCCGCGAGGAATGTATCAATGTTGGCAAATTTTAGAAAAAATCGATGAGAAAAACAAATCTGTTGAGAAAAAAACGATATTTAATATGTTAAATAAATAGTAATATATAGAATTTTATACCTGCTTCAAATAAATAGCATACATGATATGAATACAATTTTTAAATATATCTTTTTTACACATTTAGTTTTATTATTAAACTCATGTAGAACCTACCATAGCGACATCTTAGTTGTTGGAGGAGGGGCAAGTGGCACTACGGCTGGTATAGCTGCTGCACGCTTGGGAGTGCAAACTCTTATTGTTGAAGAAACAGAATGGTTGGGTGGAATGTTGACTTCGGCGGGAGTGAGTGCAATAGATGGAAATAATAAAATGCCGGGTGGACTTTGGGGCGAGTTTCGAGATAGTTTGGCAATGCGTTATGGAGGACTTAAAAACTTAGAAACTGGTTGGGTGAGCAATACTCTTTTTGAACCATCTGTTGGTGCAAATGTGCTCTTAAACATGTGTAAAAAAGAGAAATTGCTTGATGTTTGGCACAAAACTAAATTTATTTCTGCCGTTAAAACAAACAAAGGCTGGTCAGTAAAATTTAAAAAAGGGAATGAGTTTTTTGATATTAAAACAAAAGTTTTAATTGATGCTACCGAATTGGGTGATGTTGCAAAAGCATGTGGAGTAAAGTATGATATTGGAATGGATTCAAGAAGTGTTTCAGGAGAAGATATTGCCCATGAAAATGCCAACAATATTGTTCAGGATTTAACTTATGTAATGGTTTTAAAAGATTACGGTACCAATGCCAATAAATCAATTGACAAGCCCGATAATTATAATCCATCATTATATTATTGTTCTTGTAAAACTCCAAATTGTACCAATCCTAAGGAATCCAATCGTGTTTGGGATTGCTCCATAATGCTAACTTATGGTAAGCTCCCCAATGACAAATACATGATAAATTGGCCGGCAGAGGGAAATGATTATTATGTGAATTTAATTGAAATGTCTGAAGATGAAAGAAACGAAGCACTTAAAGAAGCCAAAAATATTTCGCTTGGATTCTTATATTATATTCAGCATGAATTAGGATATAAAAATTTAGGATTAGCTGATGATGAATTTCCAACTTTTGATCAATTGCCTTTTATTCCATATCACAGGGAATCTCGGCGCATCCATGGAATCGTGAGATTTAATATTAATCACATTACACATCCTTTCGAACAAAAAGAAAAATTGTATAGAACTGGTATTGCAGTTGGTGATTATCCGGTAGATCATCATCACATGCGTTATCCAAATTGGGAAGAATTACCCGATTTACATTTCTATCCGGTACCTTCTTATTCGCTACCCTTGGGTACAATCATACCACAAAGAGTTGAAGATTTAATTGTAGCTGAAAAGTCTATTTCGGTAACTAATATTGTGAATGGAACAACTCGATTACAACCTGTAGTTTTACAAATAGGTCAGGTGTCGGGAGTGTTAGCTGCATTAGCTGTAAAAGAAAACGTGAAAATAATTGACATTCCAATACGTACAGTTCAAACTATAATTTTAGATCAAAAAGGTTATTTGATGCCCTATTTAGATCTTCCGTTATCCCATCGACATTTTAAACCCTTGCAACGAATTGGCTCAACTGGAATTTTACGCGGAACAGGCAAGAATGTAGGCTGGGCTAATCAAACTTGGTTTTATGTTGATAGTTTATTAAAGGCTGATCAGTTGGCAGACGGCTTGAGGGATTTTTGTAATATGGAATTGAAGTTATCAACGGAGTTTATAACTGTAGGCAAAGCCACAAATATTTTAAATAGTTTAGCCCAACAATTTAATTTAAAAACATACACAACAAATGAATTTAAAGACATTTGGATAAATCTAGGTTTTAATAATTATATGGAGGAAAGGATAATAACCCGATTAGAATTTGCGGTAATCCTTGATAAGGTAATTGACCCTTTTAATCTAAAACCCGTCAATTTTAAAGGAGATTTTAAAAACTAAAAAAACCCATGACTTATAAATAGAATATTAACAACGTAACTTTCACAATCATTATTAACAATTTAAAATTATTATTGTATGAAAAAAATTACATTATTAGTCGGAGCATGTATTCTTGCTGCGACTTTGCAAGCAAAAAGCTTGGTAGATCCTACACCCGTAGTAACTACTCTTTGGGAGAATGGTGCATCAGCAGGAACACTGCCTGCTTGGTTTCTAACTACAACCAACAAAACACGTGGCATAGGTGCCAGTAATGAATTTGTATTTGTAGCAACAAGAGAAGGCACAGATGGCAAGAGTATTTATGTATACAATGCAGTGAACGGAGAGTATGTTGCTGCAATGAATACGGCTGACCTTTCATTGGGAACTTTTGTGTTAAATGATGTAGGAGTTACCGATGATGGAAAAATTATTGCTGCCAATTTAGGAGCTAACACCAACTTTAAAATTTATATGTACAATGATCGGACATCGAGCCCAACTGTACTGCTACATTTAGCAGCACCTGAGGGTGGTCGTACAGGTGATTTGATTACTGTTACAGGAGATTATTCTAAAGGGACAGCAAAAATTTATACTGCTAGTGCTACACATCCTTCCCAAATTTGGGTATTAGAAATGGCAGATGGAGTTTGGAAAACAGAACGAAGATTTATTGCAACAATGAGCGGTGTTACCGCAGCAGTAGCAGCATGCGTAGCTCCAAAACCTGATGGTAGTATGTATTGGAAAGCTGGTGGTCAATCATTTAAATTGATTAAGTCAGACGCATCAATAGATGAACTAGGTGCCGGTTTTTCTCTTTATTCAAATGCAATAAAGTTTATAGGTCATAGTACAATTTATAATCTGGATTATGTAGCTCTATTCACTTATGGTGGTGGTAAAGAATGTGCAGAAATTGTTGCCTTAACTCCAGGTGACTTATCAACATGTAAATTGATTACCCGTACACCGTCAATTGGTACAAACGCTAATGCCGGGGGTACTGGTGATGTGGCTATTCGTTATGATGCAGATAATAATCCAATCGTTTATGTTGTTTCTACAAATAATGGGTTTGGTGCATATAAAATTGCAGGTTTGGGCATAGATGTTTTAACTGGATTTAATTCTATTTCCAATGATTTGAATATTAGTATTTTTCCGAACCCGACCAAAGGGGTTGTGAATATTTCAGAAATGGCAAAAAGTGTAAAACTATTTAGTGTTTCAGGTCAACTTTTGAAAGAAGAATATATGATTAATAAACTTAACGTTGATGGACTTCAAGGTGTATATTTTATGCAAATTGAATCTGAAAACGGAAAAATCACAAAACGATTAATTGTTAATTAAGGAGAATTTAAATAAATCAAAAAGTGTCTTTTGATAACGTTAACAAAAGGCACTTTTTTTCTCTTTACTTGATTTTTTTATCAATTGTGGTTAATGTGTATAAAGTCTGTATTTTAAACTTATTGATATTGTTTTTATCAAATTTATTTATTTCATAATTTAGAAACAGTTTTTGGCAAGATAAAAATGAAAAGATTGGCAGCATTAGATGTTTTACGGGGGGTATCCATTTTTGGGATGGTGTTTTCAGCACACATTCCATACGGGGTTTTGCCGGCTTGGATGTATCATGGACAAACTCCTCCACCTACTCATGTTTATAATCCATCCATTCAGGGAATTACTTGGGTTGATTTGGTTCTTCCGATTTTCATTTTTTGTATGGGAGTTTCAATTCCATTTGCTTTAAATAAAAGAATTGAATCGGGCGATAAAATACCAAAAATTTCATTTGATGTTGTTGAGCGTTATCTAATGTTGGTTGTTTTTGCAATATTCATTGCACACATCCAACCATCAGCAATTTCAAATGGTTTTCTAAATTTCAATTTTCTTGGACACGAAGCAAAAGGATATGATCTGAATATTATCTGTATAATTGGTTTTCTACTCCTTTTTCCAATATATACAATTATTAGAGATCCAAAACGCAAAAAAATAGCGAGAACTACAGGTTGGATTGGAGTAATTGTTTTACTAATTGTTTTACGGTTTGTTTACGGTTTCGAATTTTCTTTGCATCGTAGAAATATTATTATACTATTACTTGCTAATGTTTATTTATTTGGCACGTTAACTTGGTATATAACCCGTAAAAGTACAATTAACCGTTTAATTTTATTATGTATTTGGGCAGCAATTCAAATTACGTGCAAATACACACATTTCGATGAACAATTGAACCAACTTTCAGGCTTGTCATGGATTTTTATTTTTAGAATGACTCATTATATGCTATTACTTATACCTGCAACCTTGGTTGGTGACATTTTTTATAAAAGAATGAAATTAAGTAATAATAATGATCATCTGCTTCACGACAATAAATGGAAAAATATAATATTTAGCACCTTGGCTTTATTTGGAATTTGGTTAGTTATTGCTTTGTATAATCGCTGGTCAATAGCTTTGTATATATCAACACCTATTTTGCTGGCTGGGTATTATTTATTAATAAAAAAATATTTTCCCTCATTTATTCCAGTGTTTAAAATTGCAGCAGTAATGATTATTATCGGATTAATTCTGGAGCCCGTAGAGGGTGGGATAAAGAAGGACCCTGTTACGGCATCCTATTTGTTCATTACAGGAGGTATAAGCATATTTCTGTTGTATTTCTTTGAGTTTATTTGCCAAAGTTATAGTGAATCAAAATTTGTAAATCTTTTTTCAGGAGCCGGCAGCAATCCACTTATGGCTTATGTAGCTACTACCTGGTTCATTATACCGCTTATGAATATTAGTTTTTTAGTTATTCCTTATAATTTCTTATATCCAGCAGGTTATCATTGGTTAGGTGTAATTAGAGCATTGATTCTTGTTTTATTTGTTATGAGCATGGTTGCATGGGTCAGTCAGAAAAAAATTGTTTGGAGAGCATAATATTTAGTTATAATAATTCAGCACTATGTTTAAGAAATATATATTATTGTTGGTTGTCAGTATTTTTGTTTGGACATGCGAAAACAAAACTCCTGATTACAATGAATACGATTTTCCCGAAACCGATTCGTCTGGCATTAATGTCAACGCTAAATATCCTAAAGGTTTAACGGTCGATACAACCATCTTAAATTTGGGAACCAATAGTTCAGCTTTTATTGTAACAGCAACTATTGATTTTACAAAAAACAGTAAATTGAGATTCAATCCGGTTCATTCAACTACAGCCAGTAAACCATCGGTACATTTACACAATTTTAGCAGTGCCAATCAAAAACCTTATATTGCTATTAACGGCGGGTATTTCTGGCAAGGTGCATCTTTGAGCCTGCTTATTTCTAATGGAGTTGTAAAGAGTATCGAAAATCAATCGGTTACTCGTGATGGCAAAACTGTTTACCCGGTTCGTTCATCTTTCGGACAAATGGAAAATGGATCGTTTGAAACAACCTGGATTTATTGTGTGACCGATGATGGAAATAAACCCTATTCATTTCCTTCGGCACTTGGGAATGATGAACGTACAAAAATATATATGGCGACACCTCCAACAAGTAAAACTGCAGGTGCCACTAAATGGCTTGCTAAAAATTCTATTGGTGGCGGTCCAATGCTTATCAAAGACAGTATAAATGTTGCAGTTGAAAATTACTGGAAAGAGGTTTTCGATGGAGGTGGAATTGCAGGAACCAGTCGCCAACCGCGTACAGCAATCGGAGTGACCGGGAAGGGTCGGTTAGTTTTGGTAGTGGTTGATGGTCGTAATTCAAATGGAAGCGTGGGAATAACACTTGCGGAACTTGCAAACTTCATGATGACTTTAGGCGTAAAGCATGCCATAAATGTGGATGGTGGTGGCTCTTCGGTTATGGTTGGACCTGAGGGTTTACTCACTAAACCTTCAGATAGTGGAAATGTTGAACGTTCAGTTCCAACTTCTGTAATCATTTCTGAACAACAATAAACAAAATACTTAAAATCAAATATTAAATTAAATTTATGAAAAACATGAACTTATTAAAATCATGGTTCCGAGGCTCAAGAATACCTCTACTCCTTTGGATGCTTTGTTTTACATTTATTGTAAATGCTCAGGTAAATATTCGTGGAAGGGTTATTGATTCTAATAATGAGTCGTTAATGGGTGTCACAGTTGCTATTAAAACAGCAAATACTGGAACAATAACTGATACCAATGGTAATTTTTCGCTTACTGTTCCCAATCAAAAGTCGGTATTGATTTTTTCGTTTGTTGGATACAAGAAACAGGAAATTACTGTTGGTAATAATACGCAATTTACTGTGAAGATGGTTGAAGATACTGAACTTCTTGAAGAAGTTGTGGTAGTTGGTTATGGTACACAAAAGAAAGTAAGTGTAACGGGGTCAATCTCACAAATTTCAGGATCGGAAATGCTAAAATCACCAACATCGAATCTTTCACAAATGTTGGGAGGACGTATTACAGGTCTTGTCACCCGCCAATCTTCAGGTGTTCCCGGATCCGATGATGCAGCTATGATTATTCGCGGTATAGCTACAACATCCGGAGCAAGTGCCCCTGCTATAATTGTAGATGGAGTTCAGCGTTCTTTTAATCAGTTAGATCCTAACGAAATTGAAAGTATATCAGTATTGAAAGATGCCGCTGCTGCTGCCGTATATGGAATACAAGGCGCTAATGGTGTAATACTTGTAACTACTAAAAAAGGATCAGAAAGCAAATCGAAGATTTCATATTCCGGAAGTATTGCCATGAATGAAAATACCAACTTTCCAACATTTATGGATGGGCCACAATATGCATATTATTGGAATAAAGCCCTTGAGATGGATGGAAAAAGTGCTGTTTTTACAAAAGATATGGTAGATAAAATGATTAATGGAGATGCCGATGGCGTTTATGGAAACACAAACTGGGTTGATCAGATTTTTCAGACAGGTTATACCCAACATCATAATATATCTGCAAGTGGAGGTACAAAAGACATTAAGTATTATTTAATGGTGGGTCATTACAATCAAAAAGGAAATATTAAAAACTTTGATTTTTCGCGATTTAATGTGCGGGCAAATATTGAAGCCAACGTTGCAAAAGGACTTACTGCCAATTTAAATATTGCCGGACGTAAAGAGGATCGGGATCGCCCTTATTTTGGCGCCGGTAAAAATGACTATATGAGCATTATCCAACAGGCAATTCGAGCGCATCCTTATGTTCCAATGACATACAACGGTTTGCCTACCGCAACTAAAACAGCTAGTGCTCAGGTAAGTCCAATTGCAGCAAGAGATGTTTCTGGATTTAACCAAAGTGAATTGTCTGTATTTCAAAGTAATTTCTCTTTAAACTGGCAAGTTCCCGGAGTAAAAGGATTGACTGCTAAAGCAATGGCAAGTTTCGACCGCGATTACACACACAGTAAAGTTTTTAAAACTCCTTATAAAGTGAGTTTAGCTTCAAGACCGACAACAACTTCGCCTAATTTGACTTATTCAACTATGAATCCAGTTGCTATTGGTACTGAAGCTACCATGTCGGAAGGATTTTCGGAGGCGACCCGTTTTACATTTCAGGGACAGATTAATTATGCACGTACGTTTAATAAACATGATATAAATGCTTTAGCACTTTGGGAACAATCTGAACGCGGATATAAAAGATTTGGAGTAAATGTACGAGGTTTCGACTTTTATGATTTTGCTGAATTGAATCATGCACAGCAGATTGCAACATCAAATCAGTTTAGTGGTTCAAGTAATGTACAACCACGTGCTGGTTTTGTATTCAGGGGGTCTTATGCATTTGATCAAAAGTATTTAGTAGAACTTTCGGGTAGATATGATGGTTCGTATCGCTTTTCACCAGAAACACGTTGGGCGCTTTTCCCTGCTCTTTCTTTGGGATGGAGAGTGTCAGAAGAAGAGTTTTTTAACGATGCACTACCATTTATCACCAACTTTAAGCTTCGTGCATCAGCCGGACAGTTGGGAAATGATGCCGCATCTCCTGCCTATGCATATTTACGTTATGTTGACTGGGTTTCAGATAAACCTTCCGTGGTAATCGGGAATGCTGCACAGCGGGCTTTGATGACATCAGGTGTTCCCAGCAATAATACATGGGAAGTAACAACATCTTACAATGGAGGATTTGATTTATCAATGTGGCATGGCTTATTAGGTGTTGAATTTGATTGGTTTTATAAACTGACGACAGGTATTTTAAGAAGTCAGGCCGGAATTTGGCCTCCATCAGTAGGAGGTAATTTTCCAAGTGTAATTAATTCCGGAAAAGTAGATTCGCGTGGTTTTGATTTATTATTATCACACGAAAATAAAATAAATGACTTTAGTTATGGCACACGCTTAAGTTTGAACTGGGCAAGAAATAGAATTTTAAATATTGACGACAGCCCTAATATCCCGGATTATTTGAAACGAAATGGTTTACAAGTAGGCATGAAAGATGGGTTTGAAGCGTTGGGGCTTTTTCGAACGGATGAAGATGCTGCTACCTACCCTACTGTTCGTGAAGGTGCTCAAGCCGGTGATATTCAATACAAAGATCAAAACGGCGATGGTAAAATTACCTATGATCAAGATCGTGCTTGGGTTGGACGAAGTAATGTGCCTGAGTTAATGGGTGGATTAGATTTACATGCGTCATGGAAAGGTTTTGATATTTCAGTATTGTTCTCTGGTGCTGCTTTCTGTGATGTTGCATTGATGGGTTGGTATGATGGTGTTGGATGGGATAATACTGAGTTTACACGTTCATTTTATCACGATGGAAATAGTCCATTGTACTTAGTTCAAAACTCATGGACCTATGATAATACCTCTGCAAAATTTCCACGATTATCTACAATTAGCAGACCAAATAATGGTTGGGCTTCTACTTTCTGGTTTGTTGATGGTTCTTATTTACGAGTTAAAAATATGCAAATTGGATATTCTATTCCAAGTAATATAACGAAGGCAATTGGAATTTTTTCTGCAAGATTATCAATTTCAGGTTCTAATTTATTTACATGGGCTAATGAA
>JAURYY010000269.1 GCA_030653695.1 Paludibacter sp.
TTCAACACAAAAATTTAAGATTTCTGTATGAGAACAACTCTTAAAAAACGAGAATGTTTTATTACGCTGATAATCTGTATTTTAATGAATATTTTAAAAACAGTTAAAGCGGATGTATGCGAACAAGGAGTTCGCATAGCGAAAATTGAGTTCGCATAGTAATACGTTACCAAACATGCAAAAAAAAGAAAAGATGACCGACATGAACACTAGTTAATGCACATTATTCCAGACTTGAAGCATAGTAGAGACAGAAATACGGAGACACGAGAATAAAACATTGAACGTGTTTTCGAGACGAAAAAACTGTTTGGAGTACGACTTAACCTTGTACTCATTGGACACTTAAAAGTTTGTTTGACAATGACAAACTTGAATCAAATGTCAACCTTTTGGTTGGAAATAACTTAAAAATTATCAAATCAGAATGCAACTGGAAATCAAAAACAATCATCAATTCTATGTTGCATTCGCAAAACAATTATGTTTATGAAAAAACTATTTTATTTAATTGCCCTTGTGGTATTTACACTGACTTCTTGTAACGACAATGAAGTTGTTCAAAAACAAAGCTTTGAAGAGCCTACACCTCCAACGTTCGTAAGCAAACTACCAAGTTTTAATGCTGAAGCTTTATATGTTGTGGGGCGTGAGTACGAAACTCTAAAAGACGGCACAAGTCAAAAATCACCAAAATTCAAAGTAAAAGGAAATGTTGTAAATGCAAATACTATGACACTCTACGAATACATTGAAATGCGTTTGATTGAATTATACCCAGATGTTGCGTATGTTGGAATGGCAAAAGACATGGAACAAGAAGGCACACAAGCCATGCAGATGTACAAGGATTATTTGGCAAAACGCAAAGTTTGGGAAGAGTCGCAGGGTATTTTCCGTGAAGAAGAAATTGAAACACCCGGATTTACTTCGATTGAAGATGAGATTAAACTGATGGCCATGACACATGAAGAGGAGGCTAATTTTAGAGCATTAAATGCTTTAGCGACCAGTTCCGAATTTGTAACAAATGTAGATTTAGAGAATATTTTTAAATCAAAATCAAACACTGGTATTCAAAAAGCACCTCAAATAACATTGGCAGCAGCTCTTGGTGTTGCGGTTGTAGTTGTTGGTGTATATGCTGTAATTAGAGCTGAAATATGTAAAGAAAGAGCTGAAAACATGCAAATTCGTACAGATTTTTATGGAAATAGAACTGATTTATTACCAGATGCATTTCGTCATATTTATGTTAGTATGATGTTGCGTAGGTATTTATCTCAACCAACTTCTTGGTTAATTATGGATGTTTATCAAGAGAATGTAAAAATTTGGTTAAAAAATTTATTTAGAAAGATTGATGTAGTGAACAATCCACGTGACAAATACATGGATTATCATAACAACAATGTAGGTAGAGATACTCAATATGATTTATTTAGAGATAAATGGTGGGCAGATATGCATGAATGGGAACTATGGGGAACAAGAGTTCGGAATTTTGTAAATAACACTAATAATGGTGTGAAAAAAAGCTGGCTTTCAACAACTGATATAGAGACTGTAAAGAATGACAGAAACAATACTGATAAATATAAATATATATGGTATGAATAACAATAAAAAACACTTAAAATATTTTTGTTTATTGGCATTTGTATTACTATTTACTTACTGTAGCAACCCTGGTTCAAACATATTGATTGTTACAAACAAGACGAATGATAATTTGTATATTGATTTTACCAAGACAAAAAGTCCTATTGATACTATAGTAAAAATATTTAAAGACAATTCGTTTAGGTATCAAATTTTTAGTTTTGAAAATTATAGTGAAAATACTAATAATACTGACGTAGAAAATGAACTCTCTAAAATAATTATTTTCAAAGTTATAAATAAAGATACGTTATATTTGCCTTTAGAAAAATATAACAAAATTGAAAAGTTTGACATTGTAATTGACGATGATTTTGGATATTATCGTAATGATTTTAATCTAAATATAACTGAAGTTATGTTTGAATAAAAAACTAAACAACCACAATGCGCGTTTGGTATCATTTGCTATATAAAATGATAACCAGACGTGCATTTAAAAAACTGAACTTAAAATAGCAGAACTTAAAGTCTAACATACAACAACAACTAATTCTTCACAACCAATGCACGATTTGGTAACACACGTCTAAGCGACAATAGCCGAATTCGTGCGATTTTGGAGTTTCATCACCCGCATTACCTTTGTCGTAGTACGACAGTGAAGTAGCCCGCAAATCGGCTACTGCATATAGCCTCAGCCGTTAGCAGCAAGCCGAAAAAAAAGGAAAAAAGAAAACGACTTTAGAATTCTCAGTTGAATGCAAAAGTATAAAACAATATAGTTCTAAGTAAATAAAAGATTCTTACTATCATAACTGTACTGATTATCAACAGACACTTACTTGGTAGTTTAATGCTTATAGTAAAAAAGGAAGGAGGTATGAGTCAGCACCAACTGACGAAAGGATATGTTTTACTACGTATGCTGAAGTATATTAAACTCAACTTTTTTAGAGAATAGTTGATATTAATACTCGGCAAAAAAAAACAGAGTGAATTTAAATAAATCAACAAATCTGAATGCTTCGGACAAAAAATATTGAAGATCGAAGTATTTACAATCTAAAAAGTTATGAAAACATCAAAAATCATTTTTACTGTTGCATTATTTTTTATTTTATTATCTGTAAATGCTCAGTTAAAAGTTTCCAGTTTAGGAAACGTTGGCATTAATTTAGGCACTAACACTCCATTATCTTCATTATCAATAGGAGGTGTTGGTTCAGGTTCGTATCAAACATATATTGGAAATTCAAACTACAACACCACTTTAAAAGTTGAAAAAACTTCCCCGTCAGGATCAGGTATGTTGTTTTATGGCATTGATGCCTCGGTTTATCCGAGTTATAATACACCTTCCTATAACTTTGGAATAAAAGGACAAAGCTATAGTTCGAGCCTTATGCCTTATGCTCGAACTTACGGTATACTTGGTTTAGCGGGTAATGGTTGTTCTGGTTATAACTACGGAGTACTTGGACAATTATCTGGAAGTTCATCCGGAACGGGTATATTAGGAATGGTTTCTACTTCATCTTATCCTGAAATAGCCATTAGTGGCATGTATGCTGGATATTTTGTAGGCAGTGTGAAATCAACAAGTGGAATGGAGGCAACTGCCTTTACTCAATCATCGGATAAAAGATATAAAAAAAATATTGTAACAATTGATCAATCGAAATCTATAAATGGAATATTAGCTTTAAATCCCGTAGAATATAATTTGGAGCAACGCTATTATAAAACTCCCAAAGATTCTGCTAAAACTGAAACTCCATATTATGATGAAAAATCCCAATTATTTCAGAAAAAGCACTTTGGAATAATTGCTCAGGAACTACAACAAACCTACCCTGAATTAGTGTATGAAGATGCTGATGGTTATTTATCAGTAGATTATATAGGGATAATACCTTTGCTCATACAGTCAGTAAAGGAGTTAAAATCAGAGATTGAAAATTTGAAAATAAAAAATATCGATTCTGGTCAAGCAAAAATTAAATCTTCAGAGGTACATCCCGAAGAAACTAATACACTTACTTATCCTGTATTAGATCAAAATACACCAAACCCATTTAATATTTCAACTAAAATTGGATATTATCTACCAACACCAATTACCAATGCTTCAATTTATGTTTATGACATGAATGGGGTTCAATTAAAAAGTTATTCAATCACCCAAAAAGGGAAAGGAAATGTCATTATTCAAGGGTCTGAATTTAATGCAGGAATGTATCTTTATGCTTTGATTGCCGATGCTAAGGTGATTGATACGAAACGTATGATATTAACTAAATAATTATTAGCTATGAAAACTAAATTAATTATCTTTTTGTGCTTTTTCCTTTCGGTTATGAATGCTCAAACATTCAAATCATATTTTGGAAAAGATTATAGCAAATGGTACATTTTTTATGATGGGAAATTTTGTCCCAATACATTTAATTATCTAACTTGTGCCAACAGGACAACAATAATTGATGGCAAAACCTACAAATTTTTATTTGAAATTTATGAATCTCTAAATGATACAGTTAACTCAGTGCCTGCAAATACCTTATCATATCAATATCTGAGAGAAGACTCGGTTTCAGGAAGATTATATTATAGATATACGATAAATTCTGATTATGGGACTTCATATTCGCCAGAAATATTGGTCTCAGATATGAGTTTACATGTTGGGGATTCAATAAAACTTAAGGTTACCGATGCTAATTTATCATTATGGGATAATTTAAAATTATCAACCTATGACAATAAATATTACGCAGTGGTAGACAGTGTGTTTTTCAAGGATGGTTTAAAGAATATTAGGACTTCTGCTTTATTTAATTCTGACTATAATAATATGTTTGAGAAACCAAAAACTGCTCTGGCTTTTACAGAGGGAGTTGGATCTAATTTATCTCCTATTCTCGATTATAATCGTTTTGCTTATATGTCGGATATCTCGAAACTAATGTGTAATGTGCATGATAATAATACTACACATTTCAATATTTCTGGACAATGTAAGTTAGGAGAACTCATTTGTGATGTTGGAGTCCATAATATAGAAGATAATCAAAATTTTAGCTTAACGTTATCAGATGGGAATATAAATATTAAATTTACTTCGTTGTTTTCAGGTAAAGTAAGACTCTTACAATCTACTGGTATGGTAGTTTATAAAACTCCAGTTGTAAATTTTACTGAACATAAAATAAATACTCAAAACTTACAGAGTGGAGTTTATATATTACAAACTATAAATTTTAATGGTGTGATAACAACAAGAAAACTAATCTTACAATAAACAACAAGATGAAAAAATATTTATTTATATTTTTCTTTTCAGTATGCTCAATAATATCATTGTTCGGGCAAACTGAAATTTGGGATGAATATTTAGAAAGTAACGTCAATAACGGACTTCAAAAAGTTAAAGTTATACAGGATATCCCTTTAACCGTTAGAAGATCTCAAGATGGATATGATTTTCCTACAAAAGGGACTTATAGGCTGTTAACTATATTTATCAATATCATATATGATGGATCTTATTCTGCATACAATCCTAACATCAACAATTCTTGGTGGGCAGTAAATAATACTGAAGGAGTAAATCTTTTGCAACCCACACAATATTTTGACGATGTATTTGATGCTAATAACTCAAAACCACGTACTGGATATTTTACTAGATATTTGTCAGATTGTTCTTTTGATTCATTAGTTTTGATAAGTGATTTTACATCTATTGAAATTAACGCATCACGAATAAACTCAGCTAATGGTTATGGATTTCAAAAAATCGCTAATGCTACATTAAAATACATTAGTGACAATGGTGGTTTGCAAACAAAATATGGACATAATAGTATCTCGGATTATGATAAAGTCTCTGGAATAAACAAAACGACAAATAATATTATTGATTATGTCGTGTTTATGGTAAGAAATCCATCTGGAGGTCTTCATGGATTCTCTTATGGCTCAGGATATGGAGGTGTTGGAGGTGACAATGTGTCTGAAAAATTATTATTGTCTGATAGTTTAAAATACCCTGTTGAAAATGGAATGATGATAGGAATCGGACATATGCACATGTTAAATGAGCCGACAATTCTAGTTCATGAATTTGCTCATGCATTACTTGGCAATAACTCATTCCATACTTCCGGAGGAAATCATTATGGCACTTATTCTACTAAAACATTTATTGGTCATCAGTTTGGTTATGGTTTGTTTAGTGGTGGGCTAAGATCAGCAAATGGTTATGAACGTTGGAGGTTAGGATGGCAAAGTCCAACGAATTATCCATATAAAATTGCGGCAAATGGAACAAATAGTGATATTAATCAAAGATTTACTGGAACTCAAACTTATTATCTACGTGATAATATTACTTATGGCGATGCCATACGTATTAAGTTGCCTTATAAAGACAATACAGCATCTTCAAATCAATACATTTGGTTGGAAAATCATCAAATAGGACGTAATCAAAAAACAGATGTTGATGTATTTCAATATAGCACATTCCCCGGGTTGACATGTATCCCAAAAGGAAATCCTGGAGTATTTTCTTATATTCAAGTCGGTAAAGATGTTATTGAGAGCACTGATCCAAATCTGGTGTATCCATCAAATGAAACTGATAACCTTAGGATGATACATGCTGAAGGTAATTATAATATGACTTATTACGGAACATATAATGATTGTGCCGGTTGGGGTGGTAGACCCACATTTGAATATCAAACTTCGAATGCGTTGTCAGGTTCAAATGATCAGACGGAAATTCTAGATTACAATACTGGAAATTCAACTATTCAGAAGTTCTCAGATTTTTCAATGATGGGTTCTAAACTGAAAAATTCTGTGCATTATAATAAGTTTCCTTGGGTCGGTGACAATTTTGACAGTTTTGAAAGTGGGAGGGTAATGGATATAAGTTCTAATCCTACTCCTATAAATGCAAGCACATATTATTCAATATACTATAAAAGTGGATCTTCGGTAGTATATAGTAAAGTTGATAATCAGAGGGATACAAGAAATAAATACCTCACAGGATTAAGCATAAAAATGACAGAAGATAATAGTAATGATTATGGCAGTATATTCAAAGTTGAAATTAAATGGGATGATTATGATGTAAAACAGAATGTTAATTGGGCTGGAGATATTGTTTTAAAAGAGCAATTGAATTTGTTGCAAGGGAAGAGTTTAGTTTTTGAACAAAATAAGACTGTTAATCAAATTGACAAAGATCCTGTCTCAAATTTCTTTGCTAAAACAACATTCTTTACCTGTGAAGGAGGTTCTATGTTTAGCATGGCATCAAATTCGGCTGTATCGCTAAAGGATAAAAGTTCTTTTGTAATGAACGCTAATTCAACATTGACAATTCAAGATGGTGCAATTATTACTGTAGAATCAGGTTCTACATTACAAATTAAAGCCGGGGCGAATTTAAATGTAATGGGTATAGGGAAAATTGTGGTTAAATCTGGTGGTTATATCTGCGTTGAATCCGGCACCAATATTAATCTTCAAGATTATAGAAGTTTAATAGTTCTAGAAGAAGGTGCTGTGTTGGGTGCGAATCCATTATTATTTACAAGTCCAACATGTTCCAATTCAATTTCAAAAACTGGTGCTGGGTCAATTATTGACTATTCTCAGGATGTATATATACAAAACACAACCATAAATGTGAATAAATTCTTTGGAGGAAAAAATATTTATGTGGGAAATCATGTAACAACATCAGAAACGACCGGAGATGTATTAATAAATAATGGAGCAAATGTAATATTTGATTGTAAAACTGTAACCTTTGATTCTGGTTTTGAATGTGCTGTTGGAAGTACATATGAAGTAAAAAATCATTGATGTTTAAAACCGCTTAAATCATGTTTGATTACACTCATTAGAATTTGGTCACAGGTGTATTGTTATTTATTTCAATCTATTATGTTACAAAGCTAATCGCCCAAAAAGCAAAAAAAGCCACAGCAAGTAAGTGTTTATTTTCAAACGCCTTGCTGTGGCTTTAATAGCTTTTTGATAATAGGCAGAGTGGTCACAGTCCATTGGTTTTAGCTTTACGGCTAAGAAAAAAAAAAGCCGATAAAGCTAAAACCAATGAACTGTAAGTTAATTATAACGGTTGTGTGAGGTTGAATAAAAGTGGATATTGTCAAAAGTAAAAATATTTGCACAAAAACACGGTAATAATAATTATTCTCCGTATTTTTGTGCAAAACTATACGCAATGGAAACAATAGATGAAATATTTGCGAATAACAAAGGATATTTGACATCGAAACTTATCCGTGGAAATCGATCGCTTTACTATCAGTTGAAAACTATGTTGGAAGCTGAAAAAGTGGTTCAGATAAAGCGTGGGTTGTATCGTCATGTTGATTTTGTCGAAGAAGCCAGTTGGGGTGAAGTATGCCGGATTGCACCTCAAGCAGTAATTTGTCTTTTTTCTGCATGGAGGTTTTATGAACTATCTACTCAAACACCAACAGAAATTCATATTGCCATACCAGCAAAAAACAAAGTGCTTTTGCCAGATTATCCACCCATAAAATTGTATTACTGGGAGAAAAGGTTTTATGAAACAGGAGTTATGAAAACGACCTACAATGGAGAAGAAATTACAATTTATGACATTGAAAAATCGGTGTGCGATGCCATTCGTTACCGGAACAAAGTGGGAATAGACATAACTTCCGAAGTATTGAGAAATTACCTGAAAAGAAAAGACCGTAATTTGGATAAGCTAATGAAATATGCTGAAAATATGCGCATTGCGACAGTGTTGAACCAATATCTAACTATAATGCTATGAGCAACAGAGCAGTTTCAATAAGAGCAAGATTGCTTAATTTAGCTAAAAAAGAAGGAATTGATTTTCAACTAATCATTATCCGTTTCTTGCACGAACGATTATTATACAGGCTTTCGGTTTCTGATTATTCTCAGCAACTTATTCTGAAAGGTGGAGCATTTATTTATGCTATTCAAGGACTAAAAAGTCGCCCGACAATAGATGTTGACTTATTAGGAACACAAATATCGAATGATATTGAAGTACTTTGTGAGGTATTTAGACAAATTTGCACTGTTCAGTCAGAAGATGAAGTAACATTTATTCCGAAAAGTGTTGTTGGTGAATTAATAACCCAACAAGACAAGTATAACGGTGTTAGACTTTATATCGATGCGACTTTTCACACCGTTCGACAACGAATACAAATTGATGTTGGGTTTGGCGACATTGTGATTCCGGTTGTACAAGAATTGGAATATCCAATACTGTTGGACGACATGCAAGTTCCTATAATACAAGCATATTCAAAAGAAACAGTAATTGCCGAAAAGTTTCAGGCAATGATAGAATTATCGGTAGCGAATAGTCGAATGAAAGATTTCTATGATGTGTATAAGTTATTAACTGACAACGAATTTAACAACGACACATTGGAAGAAGCACTAAAAGCAACCTTTGCAAATAGGGAAACATCATATACCGAGAATCATGCACTATTTACAGCGGACTTTGCGACAAATGCGCTGAGGAAAAGAAGTTGGACAGCATTTCTAAACAAAATAAACAGAGACAAGGAACTCAAATTTGAAGAAGTTATGCGACTAATAACCGAGAAGTTAATGCCATTCTGGACGAAAATGGACAAAATTTAAGGAACAAAACCAATTCTATACAACCAATGCACGATTTGGTAACACACGCCTATGAAAAATGGCTAAAATACTGCGTTTTCGAGGTTTTGTCACCCGCATGAACAGTGTGCAAGTTAGTAAATGACAACGCCCGCAATGTAGCCACTTTTTATAGCCTCGGTCGTTACCCAACATAATAAAAGAACAGTCAAGCAACGGGCTGACAACCCAATGTGACAAGAAAAAGATAACAGCTAAAGGAGTAAGCCGAAAATCCTTTAAAGAGTAGGCAAATAATAAATAAATAGAAATATGAAAAAAATGATTTTTGTTTTTGCAATTTTAACAATGTTTGGAATTGCATCTTATGGTCAAGCAAAAAAGCCCACCATTGCATGGACCTCCATCCCTGCTGGCACCTTTACAATGGGCAGTCCTACAAGTGAAGTTGGCAGAGGAAGCGATGAAACTCAACATCAGGTAACTTTGAGTGCCTTTAAAATGAGCAAGTACGAAGTAACCTTTGAGCAGTACGATTTGTTTTGCGATGCTACCGGCAGAAGCAAACCAAGCGATGAAGGTTGGGGACGTGGTAACCGTCCTGTAATAAATGTAAGTTGGGATGATGCTACGGCCTTTGCTGAATGGATGGGTTGTCGATTACCCACCGAAGCCGAATGGGAATATGCAGCACGTGGAGGTACAACAACTCCATTTAGTACTGGAAATAACCTCACCACCTCACAGGCAAATTATAACGGCAATTCTCCATATAACAACAATGCAAAGGGCGAATACAGGGGAAAAACAATGCTGGTAGGAAGTTTTGCAGCCAATGCTTACGGTTTATTTGACATGCACGGCAATGTATGGGAATGGTGCAGCGATTGGTATGGAGATTATTCTACATCGGCACAAACCAACCCTAAAGGTGCATCATCGGGGTCGGACCGCGTGGGTCGTGGCGGTAGCTGGTACGGCAGTGCGAGCAGTTGCCGGTCGGCGCGCCGCGGCAGCCTCACTCCGGACTATCGCGACGACGATATAGGCTTCCGCCTCGTCTCTCCCAAGTAAAC
>JAURYY010000165.1 GCA_030653695.1 Paludibacter sp.
ACAACTTTCGACCTTGATTAGGATATTTGAAAAAGGCTTGAATCGAAAGATAGGTTTGACCTTTTTATAAGAAATTACGCACCATAACACGCACTATGTGCACCCATTCGGGTGTACACATAGTGCTTCCCGTTAGCAAACATTAAAAGACCGAATAAAAAGTAAAAATAATTTTAAAAACAGAAAACCATGAAAACAAAAATTTCAATTTTAGCAATGAGTTTAATAGCAGCTACAACTGTATTTGCTCAAACAAAAGTAGCACTACATTCTAATGGAACTGTTACTATTTTTAGCACTGCCAATCCATTGATTGCCGCCTATGATGCTGCCATTACTAACGACACCATTTATGTTCCCGGTGGTGTTTTTAGTACACCACCAAATTTTAACAAAAAAATTACCATTTTTGGGGCAGGTCATTTCCCTGCTGCCACTATGGCAACTATGCCTACTAATTTCAACGGAAGTGTTGTCCTCAAAGAAAATGCCGATGGGTTTCATTTACAAGGCGTAAACATTATAGGAAATTTAATTTTTGCTGATAATGAAAAATTAGATGATGTAGAAATTAAACGTTGTAGAATTCAAGGGGAAACTCATTTTTCTGGTCCAGGCACAAACAGAGGTGAAAACAATTATTTTACCGAAAACATTTTTGTTGGAGGGTTTAACAATGCCAGTAACTTGATTAATTCATTTTTTGTAAGCAACATTTTTCAATCTCGAATTAATGCTGCTTGCACGCAATTGAATTTTTTTAACAATGTTTTCCTGATTTCTGTAAATGATGGATCTGGATTTTTTGCAGCTGGTGCATTTTCGAGTATATTTAAAAACAATGTTTTTGCAGATGCTGGTTATACTCATTCTCACGTTTATATTGGGGTAGGAACTAATACATTTACCCACAACATTTTCACTCATACCACACCTTACTTAGGTGTTAATCCTGTATTGATTAACAATAATTATGTGGCAAGAGCCGATATATTTGTCAATCAAACTGGAAATGTGTTTGATTACACTCATGATTATCGTTTACAACCAGCCACAGCAGCATTATTGGGCAGTGACGGTTTACAAAGAGGTTTATATGGTGGTCCGTTTCCGTTCAAAGATTTCTCTATTCCTGTAAATCCTCATATTATTTCTAAAACGATAGCTCCACAAACCAACAATAATGGCGAATTGAATATTCAGATACAGGTGGGTGCACAAAATAATTAAAAACATGAAAAATATATTCCTATTATTGATAGTACTTGCAGGTTGGTGTACTACCCATGCACAAAATAAAATTGCAGGTTACGAATATTGGTTTAACAACAATTATGCTTCGAAAACATTAACCACTGTTGCACCCATACAGCAATTAAATTTAAACCTCAATGTACCCACTACAGGGCTTAGTTCGGGTTTGCACACTATTAATTTTCGTTCGATAGACAACAATGGAATGTGGAGCAGTACCTTGAGCCAGTTTTTTTATAAAGTACCTCAAACAACAACTACACAACCCAAAATAACTGCTTACGAATATTGGCTGAACAATGATTATACAAATGTAGTTGCTGCAAATACTCCGATACAAGAAGTAGTAAGCATTAATGAACTATTAAACGTACAAACTTTAAGCAACGGATTGCACACACTAAACATTCGATTTAAAGACAATGGCGGTATGTGGAGCAGTACATTGAGCCAGTTTTTTTATAAAGTACCTGAACACCCTTCAATGGGTCAAAATAAAATTGTGGCTTACCGCTATTGGTTCAACAATGACTTTAATCAAGCCGTTGTTGTTACTTTACCAACACCTGCTTTACTGCTTAATATAGCAAGCAATATAGACCTTACTCAAATTCCGGTTGGTGAACACACCATACATTTTCAGTTTAAAGACGCTTTGGGTATGTGGAGCATTGTTACATCCGACACCATTGAAAGAACCACCATTACTGTAAGTATTGTCGAAACCTCATTTAGCAACAGCATTGTTGCATATCCAAATCCAACAAAAGGAAGGGTATTTGTTGATTTTGGAGAAACGCTTAACGAAATTAAAGTTTCAATTCACAGCATCAACGGCAAGTTAGTTCAGCAATCTGTTTACAATAACAGCCAAACCATTGAATTTAATTTAAGCCAACCTGCTGGAATATACCTAATGAACATTTTATCAGAAAATAAAAGGGCAACTATAAGACTGATAAAGCATTAACGTTTGCTAACATCGTGTATAAAACATTGGGGTTTAGGTTGTTGTGCAAACTTTCTGCCCCGCATCGGCGTTTGTGTCGGCGGATAGTGCCGATGCCCGCACTCCCCAACGTTTCATACACGTAACCGTTGTGCGCCAGCATAGAAAAAAATCATAAAAAATTTGTTTCCTAATAAAGAAACATTTATCTTTGCTCAATAATTTAAGAATGCATGGAAGATTATAAATTTAGCGTTGAATTTTTGCAGGAGGCAAAAGACTTTTTGGAAAGTTTAGACGATAAAGCCAGAAATAAGATATTATATAACATTTGGAAGGCACGCAGTTCAAATGACAAAGAACTTTTCAAAAAATTGCAAAACGAAATTTGGGAATTCCGGACAATTTATAATCGGACTTATTATCGCATATTTGCGTTTTGGGATAAAATTGGAAACTCAGATACAGTTGTAATTTCTACCCATGGACATATTAAGAAAACTGATAAGACACCAAAAGGCGAAATCGTACATGCCGAGAGATCAAGAGAAATGTATTTTAACGAAAAAAACAAGAAAAAATGAAAACATATAAATTAGAGGAATTAACAGACAAATACATTGGCAAATCAGGCACTAAAGAAAGAGAAGAATTTGATAATGAATTGCGACTTGATTTGCTTGGTGAAGCAATAAAACAAGCAAGGTTAGAACGTCATCTAACTCAGGAACAATTGGGTGATTTAGTTGGCGTAAAGAAAGCCCAGATATCAAAAATCGAAAATAGTACAACAGACGCACGATTTGCCACTGT
Organism: Paludibacter sp.; assembly: GCA_030653695.1. GTDB lineage: Bacteria > Bacteroidota > Bacteroidia > Bacteroidales > Paludibacteraceae > Paludibacter. Next base: position 3,017 of record JAURYY010000165.1, read on the forward strand.
GATGAAAGTTTTTAAGGCATTGGATGTAAAAGTTAGTTTTAATGTTGAATTAAATAATCGTAAACTCGCATATTAGAAAACCTTGAAAAACGAAATGCCGAGCGCACAACACGCACTATGTTCCAACCATTCAGGTGTATACATAGTGCTACCCGTTATGGCCAATAGTAGAAAAAGTAAAAATGCGGAAAGTTAAACGAAAATAAAATATTATCTTTGGAGAGTAATAAAAACAAAA
>JAURYY010000300.1 GCA_030653695.1 Paludibacter sp.
CTTCTTTTTTTGCCCATTCGATATAATGAGAACTTGGTGAATTTTCAAGAATAAATTTATTCAGTTGTTTCATCAACTCAAATAGAATAGATTGAAGGCTGTCTGATAACCTTTGATTTTTCCAAATCTTGTATAAATCTAATTCATAGTTAGTAAGATAGCCGAGCAACGCAATTGCATAAGGTACAACAGCATTTCTCATTTCACCAATGTTGTTTGGCTTCACACCGTATAACTTTTCTGCTGTTTTAAATAAAATGATTTTAGCAACAGTATCTTCAAAATATACATTGTTTAAATTTGCTTGAAGATTGTTGTCGATAAACTGTGCATAGTTCTTTTCATTTCCACGAACTACAATGTGAGGACCTATTAATAATTTACGACCATCAAAAACCTCTCTGTAAGAATTGACATATTTTGCAAACTCCACCTTTGTAAACATTTGTTTTTTAGGGTATTTCAAATCAAATTGATTCATTCGTGCTTTGGTAAAACCATCTTTTAAACGAATGTTTTTATATTGACCACGAGCACGTTCAAAGAACCAGTTTGTTTGCAAGTTGGATTGTTCAGTAATAGGTGTAAGAATATAGCGAGAAAGTTTCTCAAATTCAATAAGGAAAGGGTTATTTGCTGAAAAATCAGCATCGTTTACCTTGTTCTGTGTATTCGCATATTGAGAAATACGAGAAACAATCAAACTGTATTCTTCTTCCTTTTTAATAACCGATAGTTTTACTTGTACGAATATATTTGAAATATCCGCTTTATCTTTTTTCCAAGTGTGATAAATAGAGGCAGTTGTTTGGCCACCATTCACAATTTGAAGATTGCGAATTTTTGTAATATAACGGTTTGATTCATCTAATTCAATATGGTCGGCTGTGGCAGCAATACCATTATTATAAGCCAAAAACATGTGTGGCCTATCTTTTATTGTTTCTCTAATACCTTTGTTGATTTTGCCATTAAATTGGAGAAACGACCTAACATTTTGTTCCAAAAGTCTCGCACCAAAACGCTCATAAAGATTGGCTAATCCTTGCCCTGGAAGAATTGCAATATATGCTTGGTAATCTGTATTGTCGATTTGAGACATTAAACATGGAACTTGTATATTATCTGTCCGAAAGTCAATTTCGATTGGAATGCGAGAATTTTCTGAAATGCCAAATAGATAGTTAATATCTAATACCCTATAGAACACTTTATAGCCGTTAATTGTCTGAGGGGCTGGAAAATCATTCTTATATTCACCGTTTGTAATAATTGTTGCATTTACACGAACTAAGTTTTCTTTTAGTTCTTCATAATGTGCTAATGTGTGGGCAAATTCAAAAATAGGTGAAGATTCTTCAACTTCATTTACATACTCATTATAGACAGCTTTGCGAAAAAAGTTTGAAATACGCTTTGTGGCTTGTTCTACTTCATCCTTAAAAATAGTAGGAATTGAGGCATCTCCTTTATATATTGAAATAAACAAATCAACAGTTTCGTAATTGTCAGAAATAGCATAAGCATTTATTTTATGCTGGTTTTTTGTTCCTAATGCTTTTTCATCGTAAGCAACATAGGCGTTCTCAGTTTCACCGGCTTCAGAAAGCATATCTAATGCCATTTGTGTAAACAATTGCTCCTGCGAAGCACCTTCCTCAGAACTATCCTGCATTGAACGAATGTCCTGCACTAAAACCGAATAGTATTTACTTACTTCATTCATAGATTTTCAAGGGTATTAAAGATTGTATTTTCGGTAACTAGATATTCTTTACATTGTGATAAGATTACAGAGTATTTGACATCACCAACACCATCACGTATTTCATTTTCCTTGATTCGAGGAAAATCTTTTTCAATTTTATAAAAATTCTCTTGTCTTATCTGATAACAACGTTCTCTATAGATTTCAGCATGTTTATCAAAATAACCAACCTCAAGAAGTTTAGCATTGAATATATTTAATGCAATGGCATTATTTTCAAAGGTTTCTCGTATTGAAGATATTTTATTATTGAGATTTTCACCATTACCTTTAGAAACTTCAACAGATAAATGATACAAATACAAGTTTTCTAAAAGCGTTTCATCTAACTGTCTTTCACTACTAATACTTACTTTTTGGTGATTATTACCGGCAGTTGTTTTAACCTCCAAAGCCCAATTGTTATATTGAAAATCTCTCAAAGCTTTGTCAACACCAACCCACGTATTTAGTATGGAAGTTTGTTCAAAGTCATTTGATAAATACTTTTGTAAGAAGTGTAGTTCTCCAAACAAGCCTTGTTGCTCAGCCGGAGTTAATCCAATCGAATTATATTTATCAAAAAGAGATTTCCATTTTTCAAGTTGATTCAATGCCGCTTTAATAATACTTTGCTCTGAAACAAGTTTTGAAACAGTAATTACTAAATCTTCACAGAGAATTGAAAATACATCACGACTTGAATAATCCAATAATTCGATAAGAAGCATTACATGATTTTCAAAAGAGGAGTCATTGTATAATGACACTTTCAAATCTTTCAAATTTGAAAATGGGGAAATATCAATACGAATATCTTTGTTTACAGAGATTGCAATACCGCAATACTGTTCTGGATTCTTAAATATGCCATATACGCATTGATTAGTATCATTAGAATACAATTTTTTAAGAAGACCTTTCGAATTGGCTTTCTCTAAATCAGTCCATATCTCTAATATCCTATTCATTATCGTCTGGATTATCGTTATTATTCTCGAATTCTTCTTCTGATTCTCTGAATTTGTCAATTAAAACACTATTTATTGCGAATTCTTCAGTATGATTTCCATTACTATGCGGAAAACATATTGCAAACCCAAGAAATGGTTCAATTGGTTTCACTCCCTTAAATTCTTTTGGATATGCACATTCTGGATTAAGTGGGTAGATTATTAATAAGGGATTAGTCACTGACCTATATTTTTCTCTAACAAGTTTGGGCTTAGGATAATTATTTTTCCAATTTTCATCTGCTTTCCAATTTATTTCATCAGAACCTTCTATTGAAGTTTTTAACGCCTTTTCTAAAACCTTATCATCTAAATCAATAAATTCATCTGTTTGATTTCCAAGTATGTGATTCTTTTTTATTAAATATGTCTCTTCCGTTGATTCTATAGCGTAATTACGATCAAAACAGCCAACACTAATGCCATTTGAAGTTGTAAATTTTGGTGTAACACCCTCTTTGTTCATAAGAGCCACACTCCAAGACGTTAATTCGCCATCAGTATTGAGCTTTTGTATAAATCTACAAATTCTGTTTAAATCAACAGCTTTAAGATTTTCTGCAACTTTGTATCTATCGAAATATGAGCAAATGGTATTGGGTGAAACATTCTTCCACAAATAGTCATTTCCTTTTTTTTGTGGTAAACCTAAAGTGGAAATTAAATCATCAGTTGCAATTAGATTTGAGTGTACTATACCTTTTTCCTTTGAGAGCTGGTATGTTTCTATGAGACGACCTGACCAAGAAACACGAATTGTGTTTGTATATCTCATTTTACTTACAGCTGTAATTTGTAAGCAACCGGGGTGGGTTCGTACTTTTAATGCATAATCTTCTGGGGTGCTCCCAGAATCAGCCAAGAAATTGAATTCTCCACGCAACTCTTCACTCGCCATCGTTATATGTCGAAACCATTCATTTAACTCTCTACTTGTAAATAAACGGCATAAATCAACATATCCTGGACGATAGCCAAACCATCTCCCCATTTGCATAAGTGTGTCGTACATTTTTGAAGCTCGCAAGTAGTAACTTACAGATAAACCCTCAAGAGTAAGACCACGTGAAAGTTTATCACCACCTATCGCAATAACGGAGATACCTGCTTTCTCATTATCATAATAATTCAGTGCATCTGCGGAACTACCATTTATAGACTTTACTTCAATTTTTACAACAGCTCTATAAAGTAAAGGTAGGATTTCTTCCCATGAATGAATTGAAAGTTTTGTGTCTATATCTTTAAAAGTTGAGTTTTTTATATTACTCGTTGTAGTTTTGAATGAGATATAGTCTGGAGTATCAACCTCATAGACCTCACGAAATTCTTCAATAATTTGTTTGATATTTTGCTCAATACCTCTTTTGTAATAAAGGAATTGACTTTCTACTAAATCCTTAATATCGTTCTGCCAGCTTTTATAACGAGACACATGAACAAGCATTGAATTATGTTTTTTATCTTGTCCACGTGCTATCCTTACAGCACAAGTGACAATAAAGCATTTTATTGCCAATTTTAAAGATTCTGGCAAATCTAATGGTTTATCATCATCCATTTTATGTTTATCGGGAACGAATGTACAGAAATCATTTATTGGTCTTACAATTGGTAAGAGGTCATCATCGGTATCATCCGGTACAATAGAAGTACCAAAGATTTTATCAGGTCCAATGTAATTTGAAGGTGCTGGAAGATTAATAATAAAATCACGTGGAAATAAATTATCTTCATCTAATGGAATAAAAATATTTGCAAACGGAGTAGCAGTATAACCTACATAACCAGACCGATTGAATAGTCCAATTACATTGCGAATTAAACGATTAATAGTTGTAGGTGTTTGGTTTACATCACGAGTGTTAATTGAAGCGTTATCAGCTTCGTCATCAATGATAAGTAAAGATTTGTTTGTGATTTTTTTCTTACCATTGACTGTTTCTGTTTGAGAGGACAACCATGTTGATAAGCGTTTTAAAACAGTGGCATTTTTTTTTACAACCAATAAAATTGGTTGGGGTGTATCGAAATTTACTCCCAAAGTCTCAGCGGCTCTTTTTGTAAAATCACCTTTGTCTGAACTTGTTGTTATAGAATTTGCAATTGCTGGAGGAAAACCATGTAAAAGACCAACACCACGTTTTGAAGTTAAATTCATTGTATAAGCACGCTCAAACTGTGTATCGAATCCTAAAAAATCTTCATCTAAACGCAATTGAGTTTGACTACGTAAATTATTGTGAATGCCAGCTAAAACAATTATCAGATTAAATCCTGCATCAGCTGCTTTACATATTAAGCCAGTATAGTTAGCTGTTTTTCCAGATTGAACCTGTCCAACGACTAAACCTTTTTTGTCAATAGTAATATCTTGTAATGTGGGATCAAACAACTTATCCAAAGTACTTTCGGTCAGTTTGTCTATCTTATCTATAATGTCAGGTGAAAACCCTTTGGATTGTTCTAAATAATGGCGATATCGATTCCAGAAAGCCCAATGTTCTGCTGAATGATTTGCTTTGTAATCTTTAATCCAAGGATCTCTACGCTCTTTACCAACAAGTATTTTAAACAAATCAACTCTGACACGATAAGTTGAGAGTAGTTCATTTTTTAGTTGAGTTGTATCAATTCCACTGAAGAAAGGCATATACATAACCTGCTCAATAGCACTATCAATTTCAACGTCAGTAACACTAACTTTCTCTCCAATTAATGACCGACACATGTTTTTTGCTTTTTCAATCATTGCCATATATTGTTTCAATTAGTTCTGGAAATTGATTAAACGGGTCTAAATTAAGAAGAGTTGCTTTAGCTTGTTCCGGAGATCTGCCACTCATTATTTGGTTATCAAATATCTTTTTAATCATTGATTTGACTATTTCAAGATTTTCTTGTTCAAAAGGTTTCTTTTGATTGTCGCCTTCTTCGGTTTCTTTGATATAAATAGATTTCGAGGGAATAGTTTCTTCAATAAAACGCAACATCTGCTCAATAGCTTTATCAGGTTGACAATGTGCTAATTCCCTTAATTCCAGAATCATTAAATGTTCTCTATTGACTACAAATGACCATTTGTTGCCTTTCTTTTTGTCGAGCCAAAGTGGCTCAAAATCCTGACCTAATTTTTGTTTAAGGACTTTGCCACGGTGTCTAAATACATGAACACCATTTGCCCTTACATTTCGAGCATAAGAAGCTATTTGTTCACGACAAGCGAGAGGTGGACGAGCTGTAGATTTTTTTATATCAATCTGCCAGTCAGAATCTAACGTGTTTGGTAAATCGATAAGAATACGTACTAGTTTATAGTGTTCTTCTTTCCGAAACATGCCTAACCAATCACCAGCTAATAAAAGTCTTTTACCCCGATAAACATAAAAACCTTGTTGCGCACCCCAGCCATTAATTCCTTCAGCATTTTTAAATGTTTCATCATTTATTCGGCTTTTGTGTGGAAGTACATAGCCTTTCATCATAGCTCCACCACTAATATAATCATCCGCAAATGCTTGTGTTGCTGGTTCGTTTATTAGAAATGGATTCCAAGGTTTTATTTCTCTGCTCCAAAAATAAAATTTGGTTTTCTTGTCTTCCATGAATCTGTGAAATGTCATTTGGATATGGCATTTCACTTTTTCCATTATATCGGTAAACTTGCCAAGTGCAAACTCATTTGATTGTTCTGTGCCAATAGGTAGGATTCTGTCTAAATTATTCCAGATTACAAGAGTACCTGATTGTCTGTCATCTAGTGCCGTTTTATATTCTTCGGGGATATATCTCAATAATTCCCATTTACTGGTTTCGTTTACATAATCTAAATCCCATGTCCAATAAACTGGTGAATAATCTTTTCGTTTACTCAACACTGTAAGCCTTCTGCATTGAGAAAATGAGGCTGTCTTTAACCCTAACCCAAAACGACCTAAATCAGTTACATTTCTTGCAGCTAATGGATTCTGAGCTCCTGGTCGCATTGCTTGGATTAATTGCTCATTATTCATTCCATCGCCATCATCAAGTATTGTAATAGTAGTTTTATCGCCCACCCAATTAGAATCAACGTAGATATTTTTCGCATTTGCAGAAATTGAATTGTCAATAATATCAGCAATAGCAGTTTCTATATTATAACCAATGGCACGAAAAGTTTCTATCATTGAAGCAGCTTCTGGAATAGCAGAAGCTTTTTCTATTTGTGAGTAATCCATACTTTATTAAGGTTTTAAAATTGTTCTTTAATCTTCATTGCAATTTTCTCAGCTAAAAGCACTGGTACGGCATTTCCAATTTGTTTAAATGCGGCTGTTCTACTTCCCTCAAAGAAATAATCGTCTGGGAAAGATTGAATTCTAGCTGCTTCACGGATTGTAATTGAACGAATTTGTTCTAAAGAGGGGTAAATATAGTAATGTCCATCCATTGCAATATGAGCCACAACAGTATGACAAAAACCCATTGGGTCAACTACTTGAAAACGATTTAAAAAACTGTCAGTATTTTTGTGATTTTGTAATTCCGGTGCTAACTTAGAATAGTCTAGTCGTTGCCGTTTCGAAATCCATTGTTCAATAGCTTGCCTATATATTTCCAAATCTGTTGGATTATGAGGACGAGCAATGTGTTGTGTTGTAAAATCTAAACCGTTACGAATTTTTGAATACTTTAGATATTCGTTAATTGGTTGAGTGTAACGAACTGGAGTTGTTAATTCACCTTCCCCATGATTTCTTATAGGCAAGTCAGAAAATAAATCAGAAAGTATTTTGAATGGGTTTTCTTCTTTTTGTATATTTGGATAATGTAAATTTGAACCCCTATGCCAGCCAACAATAATTACACGACTTCGATTTTGTAATACGCCATATTCAGAAGCAAGTAAAGTTCTAAACTCAACTTCATAACCAATTTCTTTAATACCAATGATAATGTCTTTTAAATGGTCGCCATTTTTAGCGGAAAGTATTCCTGGTACGTTTTCAAAAACAAACATTTTTGGTTTGTATCTGTCAATAAAACGTAAGTAGTATTTGTATAAGAAATTACGTGGGTCAGATTGCATGTTCTGTGGGTCTCTTGCTCTACCAACAATAGAATAAGCTTGACAAGGTGGACCTCCAACAATTAAGTCGACAGATTGGTCTTCTTTCAACTGATCAGTCAATTTGAATAATTCGTCGATTGATTCTTCAGAAATTTCTCTATTTATAACTGATTTTATTACCTTGTCGGGTACGGAAGCCCAAAAAGCATCACGATTAACGATTCCTTTTAAATAGTCAGTATAAATGCCTGATTGGTTGTTTTTCGCTAAATGGTGGTAAGCCATTCGGGTTTTTAGCGTTTCGCAAGCAAAAGTATTCATTTCGATATGTGCGATTGGTTCAAACCCTGCACGTATAAACCCTTCAGATAAACCACCGGCTCCTGCGAATAAATCAATAAAACGAACTTTTTTATCTTCTGATTTCATCAATTATTGTTGTGTAAAATGATTTGTTTTTTATTTCACATTCCCATATTATAATCACTCTGTAACCAGCATTGATTAATTGTGAATGTTTCTTCAAATCATTATCTATATTTTTCTCGATCTTCTCTTTCCACCACTCAGTCCTTGTTCCTGGAAGTTTAAAATACCTGCAATTTTCATGTCCATGCCAAAAGCATCCGTTTACAAAAATTACTGTTTTGTATTTTGGCAAAACAATATCCGGTTTACCCGGAAGTCTTTTGTCATTTATTCTGTATCTAAATCCGTTTGCAAACAAAAATTTGCGTACAAGAATTTCTGGTTTGGTATTCTTGTTTTTTATACGGCTCATGTTGTAGCTACGAGTAGTTTTATCGTGAACATCAGCCATTTTTTAGTCTTTTTAAAAAATACTCAAAATTTGAACTACAAATGTATTAATAAAAATTCAACAATTTTAAGTTATCTCAGCATATTCGCCTAATTTCATTTTTTCAAAAAGGGGTTGTCCCATTAATTCATAAATGTCTGCCCCAAATTGTTCACAAATATCGAAACATTTTTCCATTTGTTGGTTCAGAAATTGAACTTCTTCTTCAGAATAAACAGGTTCGCTGGTTTCCAAATTAATATAATCAGAAAAGTCATCATCCGGGTGAAAACTCAGATTTTCTTCGTTTACAAGCTGAAATGCGAACAGCTTGACATCTTCTATTGTATTGATTTCTTTAATCATAATAGTAAATTTAATTGTTTTCGTAAATTGATTTTCTTGTATCAGTCCAGATATACTGCTCTAACACATCACCAATAAATTCCTGTACATACGGGCGTTCGGTGTATTCAAGTACTTCTTGTTCACTATCAAAACATGAGGCTAAATTAAAATTATCAGTCCAACGCAAGCAGGAAGGGGTAATCGAAAGAAACTTATCTTTCGCGTAATTAGTTACACAAATTTTATGTGAGGTTGAAATTACATTACCTTTTATATCGAAAAGTATCATAATGAAACGTATTAACGTACAAAGTAAAACGAGGAAGCAATATCAAACGTAGCATCTATATCTGCTTCTTTACCAGAGTTATCTTCATTATTTCGGATAAGATTTTCTATAGGATAGGTTTCCCATCCCGCTGCGAATTCGGTTTGAGTACCTAATTCTATCTTCTTTGTTTTTGAGTTTACCGCAAGTACAATGTCTGCCGGATAGGCATCTTTATCTTGTAAAAACTCTTCAACAAGATTGCAAAGCGCTTCGTTAAAAGCATCTCTTTCCGTGTAACTGCTTAAAT
>JAURYY010000302.1 GCA_030653695.1 Paludibacter sp.
AATTATTAATATACAATATAATAACACATTGCCATGGATACTGCACAAATCGTCTATTTAGTTATTATTATTATTTGCGTAATATTTTTAGTCGGATTGATAGTCCTATTTTTTGTATGGGGCCCCGGTAGTAAGAAAATAGATAAGCAAATGGAAAAGGATCAAGAAATTATTAAAAATGAACATGTTGTATTAATAAATGATATGCAGTCCAAGTACGGTGATATAACAAAAGAAATATATTTTGGTTCTATTATCGGCCAATTCTTTCCTGGAAAATGTGGCCAAAATTACATTTTTATATTTGAAAAAAACAAAACAATTGTGATTTATGGAACTCCCTATAATTTTAAAGAAATTATCGGATATAAACTATCTGATAATAATGATATAATTGCTATGTCATCCGTACAAAAAAGTTCAACTGGTAGCGTCATTGGAAGGACAATTGTTGGAGGCGTTTTAGGAGGTGGCATTGGTGCAGTTATTGGTGGAACTACAGCTACAAAGAATACAATCACTACTTCAAATGCACAACATTCTTACACTTTTAGTATAATTTTAAATAGTTTATCTACTCCAAATCTGGAAATAAACTTAAAAGATATTAAAATAGTAAATGAGATAAATGCCTTATTATCAGTAATTATTGAAAGAAATAGATTAGTTCAGCAATAAAAAGAAGACATCATTGATTAGCGTAAAAAAATAATTGGGCACTACCCAAAACACAAGCGCGTGAAGGCACTCACTACTGGCTACCCTTAACGGCAAGAAAAGAGCTCGTCAATATTGTTTTACTGCAATGTTAGCTGCAAGGCTAAAACGCATCATTTCAACATTCTATCATGAAAACAAACGAAATTCATATTATGCATACTGATTATCAATATCCTACCAAAGAGGAAAGAAGATTGGCTAATTTAGCATATCCAAATATTGAAAAATTCGGTTTTGAGGATAAACATGAATTTCAGCTTTTTATTGAGGACAAAAAAAAGATTACTGAGGTTAAAAGGGTGGTCGATTTATATCATTGGGACATGTGTTTGCTAAACAAATTGGGAATGTTGTGTGATTCATATATTTTTTTGTTTACCAGCTATCAACGCGGAATAACAAATGGTTTTAAAGGGAAGGGCATTATTAACAGATTTTTTTTTGAATATTATATGGAAATATTCTATTACTTCTTTTTTTCAACAAGAGACATTATAACTCAAATATTAAATGTGTATTGTGATTTTAAACTTACAGAAAGTAAAGTGTCAATCCTTAAGATTTCAAGTAAAATAAAAAATACAGAATTTGAGGTGATATTTGATAAGTTTTTGATAGCAACAACTGATGCAAGCGAATTCAGAAATAATTTCACACATAAGTTCCCATTAAATCATCCTGATTATCGGGGAACAATAATAAATGATAATGGAATGGAGTCATATGGTTTTGGAGCTGGAGGTGCCACAAGCTACGATACATACATGGAGAATATTAATTTTTCAAATAAAGCTCTTGCTGAGTTTGTAGATAGCTTAAGAATTAAATTTAAATAAAAAATTACAGCCGCTAACATCAGCTAAGCCACAGTAAACCAATGAAATACATTGGTTTCCCGCGCCCTAGCTACCCGTTAGGCAACATGCTAAAAGAGCCAACGCACATTCAAGCACATTTGGTTTTTGCCGACAAGCAAAGCCCAAACAAAAAACCAAAAGAGCTTGAATTTTGCCAACGCACGACAAAAACATAAAGAGTCAAAAAATGAAAAATGAAGCTCATGCAAGAATTAAAATTAACCAACTGCTGACAGAAGCAGGATGGAGATTCTTCGACAATGAGGAAGGAAAAGCAAACATTCTGCTTGAAAATCATGTGAAGATTACGCAAAAAGAAATTGACGCATGGGGCAACGACTATGAGAAAACAAAGAATGGTTCTTTAGACTTTTTACTTGTTGACAGTGACAATAAACCGATTTGTGTCCTTGAAGCAAAAAAGGAAACCCTTCATCCTCTTGTAGCAAAAGAACAAGCTAGAAAATACGCTAAAACAGTTGGTGCGAGATATGTAATTCTTTCCAATGGAATTGTTCATTATTTATGGGACATTACAAATGGAAATCCAAAACCGATTTATAAATTTCCTTCACCCGAAGAAATTGGAGCAATCAAAAACTGGAATCCCGACAGAGATTCACTTGCTGATGAAGAAGCAACAGTTGATTATATTGTAAAGGTGCAAATGCCTGACTATGCCGAAAAACCTGAATGGAACGGAAGCATTGAAGCAAGCAAAGCAAAATCAGCTTATGATAGCATAATGAATAAAATTAGAGTTCAGCAATACGAACAAATATTTGAAGCGACAACTTTGACATTAAACGCAACTTTGCAAGGACTTGTAAACGCAGCAATACAAATTTAAAATCAACTTTTATGACACAAACAACAACAGAGGTTAGATGCCCGAAATGCGGCTCAAACCAATTGACAGCAAACAAAAAAGGTTTTAGCGGAAAGAAAGCGGTAGTCGGTGGCTTACTTATTGGTGGTGTCGGACTGCTTGCAGGAACACTTGGCAGCAACAAAGTAAAAATTACTTGCTTGGCTTGTGGTAAAGAATTTAAACCAGGCGAAGGCAGGACCGTTACAATTCCAATTGTTACACAGACAGTATTTACGGAAGAAGGGACAACAACTCCTGAACTTACTGTTGACCAACGCATAATTGAACTCTGTCAAGCAGGGACAAAATTGGCAGCAGTAAAATATTATAAAGACCAATCAGGTTTGGGTTTAAAGGAGGCAAAAGATTATGTTGACAGTTTAGCTGCTGAAAATGGTGTGGTAGGAGTAGCAGGTAAGGGAGGTTGCTTTGTTGCGACAGCTTGTTACGGAGATTATGATGCACCAGAAGTTTTGGTTTTGCGACAATTCAGGGATGATAAACTTTTGCAAAGTTTTTACGGCAAGGTGTTTGTGAAATTTTATTATTCGGTTTCGCCATTCTTTGTGACACTCATTTCTAAGTCGGACTTTCTGAAAAAATCGGTGCGCCAATATTTCTTAGAACCAATCATAAGAAAACTTCAGCAATGAAAAGTATTCTGCTTAACAAAGTGTGTGCAAACTTGAAACAGTTGAGCTTTGGACGAAAAGAAAGGCAGCGCATAACAGCAAGCTACCCGCAAGCCGGGTTTCGGCGCCTTGTTGACAGGAAAGTAGATATTTGAAATTCAGCACTTTGCAGGAAGTTCGGTGGTGAAAATCCCGGCCTGCGTGTAGCTGCGGAACGTTACCACACATTTTAAGAAAGAAGTCAACAACACTAAAAATTTAAAAATATGGCAGGATTTCAAGCACCAATTACAATTCATCAAGCAATTGACAGAATTCGCAAAAATGAGTATTTACTACCCGCTTTTCAAAGAGAATTTGTATGGTCATCTGACCAAATCGAAAAACTTTTTGATTCCTTAATGAAGGGCTATCCAATAAGTTCAATGCTTTTTTGGAAAGTAAAAGGAGAAACAAAAACTGATTTTCGATTTTATCAATTTATTAAGCAATACATCCAATATCATAAGACACATAATGACTCTACAAATACTGACCAAGTAAATGACTTTCATGCAATCCTTGATGGACAACAACGTCTGACAGCTTTATTTATGGGACTTTGTGGCAGCTATGCTCATAAAGAATATAGAAGATCCTACGCTTTTAGTGAGTGGAGTTACCCAACACGACATTTATACCTAAACATTAGTAAAACCTATACAGAAGAAGAAAACGATAAAGAATTTGTTTTTTCTTTCATTGACAAATCTGTTTCAAAAGAAAAGGACTTATTTGTTGACAATGAAAACAATAAATGGTTTAGGATTGGCAGAATTCTATCATTACATCAAGACGAAGATTATGACTTGGACGACTTTTCAGAAGAAAACAATCTCGATAAGGAATCCAAGAAAATGCTTAAACGTTTAGATAAAGTTGTTCATACAGATTTGATTATTAACTACTATGAAGAGGATGACCAAAAACCTGATAAAGCTGTTAATATTTTTGTTCGTATAAATTCTGGTGGAACTTATTTGAGTTTTTCTGATATATTAATGTCTATTGCAGTGGCAAATTGGAAAGAAAAAGATGCTCGTAGTGAAATTCATACATTAGTTGATAATATTGGTAGCAAAGGCTTCAATATCAGCAAAGACTATGTTTTAAAAGCATTTTTGTTTTTATACCACAAAGATGTTCGTTCAATGATTACAAGCTTTAATAATGGGTTCATAATCAAAATAGAAGATAATTGGGAGAAAATTAGAAATTCAATATTAAGTTTATTTGACCTTGCAAAATCATTCGGTTTGACAAACTACACCTTGACATCTTTTAATGCTACATTACCAATTCTGTATTACTTGTATCATCGTGAGATTTATGAAGAATTTACCACTAAAAAGTGTTATGAAACGGAGCGAAATTCAATTAGGAGTTGGTTGTTTGCAATACTACTTAGAAAAACCTTTGGCGGTCAGACAGATTCAGTATTAACACAAGCAAGAAAAGCTTTTACAAATGATATTGAGAATGAACTTATTAAATCTTTTTCGGATTTTCCAGCAAAGGAAATAAATACTGAAATTAAAAAAATAACTGATGTTGGTGATGATTTCATTGAAGAATTATTGCTTACACAAAAAGATTCAAGGTATAGTTTCCCAATATTAGCAATGCTTTATCCTGATATGGACTACAAAAACAACAACTTTCACCAAGACCATTTACATCCTGCATCAACTTACGATAAATTAAAACAAGAACACAAAGATAAGTACGGATGGCAAGTTTATAATTCTATTCTGAATCTTCAAATGCTTGATTCTAATGAGAATATGTCAAAAAATGCCACGCCATTAGATACTTGGATAAGTGAACAAACAAAAACTAAAGATAAGGATAGATTTATTGAAAGTCACTTGATTCCTAATGTTGATTTTAAGCTGGAAAATTTTGACAACTTTATCGAAGAGAGAAAGAAACTACTGATAAATAACTTGAAAAACATACTGAATTAAAGAAAAACGTGTGGTAACAAGCGTTTGCTGCAAGCGGTTTAAAACTCGCTTTGACATTTAAGTTTTAGGTTGAAAACCGCCAGCAGCAAGCGCCCACCGTTACCGCCAAGTGTAAAAAAAACGACACAACGGACAATCTGCTACTTAAAGACAGAAAAACAAAAACGACAAAATGAACAGCCAACGCACAAAACAGCACATTTGCAAACCGCACAAGCCGACACACGACCAAAGTTTGCAAAAGAGCTGCAATTTTGCTGACACACACGGTGCTATGTTGAGACTTTAACTGTATTTTTGAAAAACGTAAAAAAAGAAAAATTAAAATATGATAGATTTTAAAGCAAAGGCAAATTTAATATGGCAAGTAGCCGACTTGCTACGTGGTGATTATAAACAATCAGATTACGGAAAAGTGATTTTGCCTTTAACTGTTTTAAGACGACTTGACTGTGTTTTAAAACCAACGAAAGAAAAGGTTCTGGATTATTTGCCAAAAATTCAAGACAAATCAGATAGTGCAAAGGATTTGATTCTAAATAACATTGCTGGACACAATTTCCATAATCGCAGCAAATTTGATTTTGAAAAACTCAAAGACGAACCAGACAAAGTTGCTGCAAACCTGAGAAACTACATAAATGGGTTTTCTGCAAGTGCGAGAGAAATAATTGAATATTTCAACTTTGATGACCAAATTGAAAGAATGGACGACCCTAAAGCTGACATTCTTTTTCAAATAGTTAAAAAGTTTGCTGGTATAGACTTATCCGACATGGAAAGCATGGAAATGGGTTATGTTTTTGAAGAACTCATTAGAAGATTTGCAGAGCAATCAAATGAAACAGCAGGAGAGCATTTTACACCGAGAGAAGTAATTAAACTCATGGTTAATGTTCTTTTTAATGCAGACAATGAAGCACTAACCAAAGACGGAATTGTAAAAACACTTTATGACCCAGCTTGTGGAACTGGTGGAATGCTTTCTGTTGCCGAGAAACACCTAAACGACTTCAATAAAAAAGCAAAACTTGAAGTTTTTGGACAGGAAATAAATCCTGAATCTTATGCAATCTGTAAATCAGACATGCTAATAAAAGGGCAGAATCCTTCAAACATAAAGTTTGGAAATACATTTACAGTTGACGGACTTGAAAACGAAAAGTTTGATTACATGCTTTCAAATCCACCCTTTGGCGTTGACTGGAAAAAAGCTGAAAAAATAATCAAAGCCGAATACGAAAATAAAGGTTATTCAGGAAGATTTGGAGCTGGATTGCCTCGTATCAATGACGGTTCGTTGTTGTTTCTGCTACACATGATTTCAAAAATGAAGAAAGACGGAAGCCGAATAGGAATTGTTTTTAACGGCTCTCCTCTTTTTACTGGACAGGCAAACAGTGGAGAAAGCAATATCCGACAATGGATTATTGAAAATGACTGGCTCGAAGCCGTAATTGCAATGCCAGACCAACTCTTTTACAATACTGGTATTTCAACTTATGTTTGGATTATCAATAATCGCAAAAGTGATGAACGAAAAGGAAAAATTCAACTCATAAATGCAACTGGTACAAAAGACGAAGAATTGGTAAAACAAGGAATTTTAGAATTTAATAGATTTTGGAACAAGAAAGTGCCAACACTTGGAAACAAACGAAAAGAAATATCGGAAAATGGCGATGAAAAAGGCATTGGCTTTATTACCAAACTCTATGGCGATTTTGAAGAAAATGAATTTGTAAAAATTTACCCAAACGATTTTTTTGGGTATTGGCGAGTTACAGTTGAACAACCATTACGAACTGCCAAGGGAAAAATTGAAACCAACAGCAAAGGAGAACCCAAACCTGACAGCAGTTTAAGAGATTACGAAAATATTACATTTTTGAAATACAACGAAAACAAAAAACTCATACCACAAACCATAGCAGAATACTTTGAACGTGAGGTAAAACCTAACTTACATGATTCATGGGTTGATGAAAGCAAAACCAAAATTGGTTACGAAATTAACTTCACAAAGTATTTCTACGAATTTAAACCTTTGCGTTCGCTTGCAGATATTAAAGCTGATATACTTACTTTGGAAAAAACAACCGTAGGTATGATTGAAGATATTTTAAAATAGATAAATTATGAAATTTGATAATGATTTTATTAACCGATTACTTACCTGTAAAAAGGAAATTGTGAAAACACCAGGGAAACCAAAATTGGAACGAGGCCATTACCGTATTGGATTTGAATTACAGAGTGAAGACAAAGAATTCTACTTCAGTGCTTTTGGTCGTTATAACGCGATGTTTCCTGAAAATTTTTCAGTTGGACTGGTTTATATTCCTAAAGAAGAAAAAGGGAATTATGAGATTCTACGTTGCAATGGCCCACATGGAGAACATAAAATGTTTCCGCATCATACACATTACCATATTCACAAAATTACAACCGACGCAATAGAAAATTCTTTAAAAGAGGATAGTTTTATTGAAATAACTGATAAGTATGTTACTTACGAAGATGCTTTGCGTTTTTTAACAAAATACATACAATTAAAACCGGAAGACATCCAAAAACATTTTCCCGGTAATGATTTGCAAATGGAATTATTTAAAAATTAAAATCATGAATGAAAAAATAATCAACATATTAAAAACCCAATTTAACGGGCACATTAGATTATCAGAAAAGCGACCTGGTATATGGCAAATATATCTTCCGTTTTTTCACGAAGATGGCGACATGATTGAGGTTTTTATTCAAAAAGAAAAAAACAAATGGAAAATTTGTGATTATGCCATGTCTGTTATGAGGCTTTCATACACTTATGATATTGACACGGAAAATAAAGAAAAAATATTTCAGAAGATAATTGCTGAAAACGGATTAAAAGAAGAAGAAGGAAACATATTTACTTTTGCCAGTGATGACAACTTATATCCAACGCTTTTGCAATATGTACAGGGAATTAACAAAATCACTTCTATGCGGTATTTCAGGCGTGAGGTTATTGAAAACCTGTTTTTTGAGCAATTGGAAGAATATATTTATGCCAAATTACAGATTTACAAACCACAAAAAAATATTTTGCCAATAAAAGACCGTGACGATTTGGAAGTAGATTTCCAATTTAGCCCCAACGGTTATCCTGTGTTTTTATTTGGAGTTAAAGATATTGCTAAGGCCCGACTGGCGGCTATTTGTTGTTTGGAATATCAAAAGCAAGTACCCAAATTCCGTAGTTATGTGGTACACGAGGATTTTACAAGAATACCGAAAAAAGATATCACCCGCCTTACCAGTGCCTGCGACAAGCAATTTGTTTCACTTGACGATTTCCGGGATAATGCTACAAAATCGTTAGAAAGAGAGAAATAAAATGACAAAATACGAAAAATATAAAGACAGCGGAATTGAGTGGATCGGTGAAATTCCTGAACATTGGGAAGTTGATAAACTTGGGTGGCAAGGCTACTTTTCGGCAAGTGGTATTGATAAAAAAAGTGTTGATGGGGAGCCTTCAGTAAATATGGTTAACTATACTGATATTTATGGAAACGAAAAAAGAATCCTGACAGCGGATAAAGAATACATGATTGTTTCGTGTCCAGAAGAAAAAGCAATAACCCACCAAGTTTTAAAAGGAGATTTGCTTTTTACACCAAGTTCTGAGACAATTGAAGATATTGGATTATCTGCATTAGTTATTGAAGATTTGCCAAATACAGTTTTTAGTTATCATGTAATTAGATTGGAATTTACAAAAGACTTTGATTTGGGTTTTAGAAAATATTTGTGCAACAATAATTTCGTTTTGAATCAATTTTCAAGAGAAGCTAAAGGAACTACAAGGCAAATCATAGGCAGAGATGTGTTTAAGAAAATTGATATTGTAATCCCCCCTTTCGTTGAGCAAACAGCTATCGCCAATTATCTTGACAAAAAAACCGAAGAAATAGACGAACTTATTAAGCAAAAAGAAGAATTGCTATTACTTTTTGAAGAAGAAAAGGCAGCAACAATAAATCAGGCAGTTACAAAAGGAATAAACCCCAATGTAAAACTAAAAGACAGCAAAATTGAATGGTTAGGAGAAATTCCAGAACATTGGAAAGTTGATAAACTTGGATGGCAAGGATACTTCTCAGCAAGTGGTATTGATAAAAAAAATGTTGAAGGTGAACCTTTGGTAAATATGGTTAACTATACTGATATTTATGGAAACGAAAAAAGAATCCTGACTGCTGACAAAGAATACATGATTGTTTCGTGTCCAGAAGAAAAAGCACTAACCCACCAAGTTTTAAAAGGAGATTTGCTTTTTACACCAAGCTCTGAAACTATTGAAGATATTGGATTATCCGCTTTAGTTATTGAAGATTTGCCTAATACTGTTTTTAGTTATCACGTAATTAGATTGCAATTTACCAAAGATTTTGATTTGGGTTTTAGAAAATATCTGTGTAACAATAATTTTGTTTTGAATCAATTTTCCAGAGAAGCAAAAGGAACTACACGGAAAATCATAGGAAGAGATGTATTTAAGAAAATTGATATTGTAATTCCACCAAAAGAAGAACAAGAGCAAATAGTAAAATTCATAAATATTGAATCGAAGCGAATAGAAAATAAATTTGATTTAGCAAAAAATCTGATTGAATTACTCAAAGAATACAAAACCGCTTTAATTTCAGAAGTTTCAACGGGCAAAATAAAAGTAATATAATGATGGATATTGAACATAAATATAATTGGACTGAGTGGAAATCCTTTCCTGACCCGAGAAAAGGAGAATTCTTGACTGCTCCTTTTGGCTTTGGAGTATATCAATTGCATAATTACAAAACCAATGAATTTATTCTTTTTGGAAGTGCAAATAATTTAGCCTATCGAATGTCATCACTGCTTCCAAAACCATATGGACAAGGCACAAGAAACAATAAAGAAAAGCGAATTTTTGTTTTTGAAAATATTGAGAATATTAAATATAGAACAATTGCTTTTACAATGGAAAGGGTTATGAAAGAATGCGAAAAGGAATTAAGACAACTTAAAATACACAAATTTAATACTTAAAAGAAAATACTATGACACTCTGTGTTTCATGGATTAGAAAAGTAAATAACAACGAAGAACTAATCTTCGCAACTGATAGTTGCCTTTCGGGTGGAGAAAGATGGCATTCGGGTGTTAAACTTTTCGAACTTCCCCGTAAAGATTGTTTGATTTGTTTCGCAGGCGAAACAAACAGAACTTATCCGTTAATTTTAAATCTCATTTCTTCTATCAAATTTGATGAGCATCTTTCGAGTTCACACACAGATGTTAGCGAAGTACTTGAATATCTATCCAATCTTTTTACCACGCTTTGTAATTCAATTACTGATTACGGAACTCAAAACTTTAAAGATGTATTAGGCGAATTTGAGTTTTTATTTGGTGGTTGGTCATGGAGACAAGGCAGGTTCAGGCTTTGGAAATTGAAATACAAGTTTGAAACTTCTGCTTTTGTGCACGATGAAGTAAATGACGAAGGTATGTTTTATGTATTCATTGGCGATGAAACACAAAAGGCAGAATCATTATTGGAAGAAGAAATAAAAAACAATGGCAAAATTCTATATCGTCATTTTGATATGGAACCGTTCAAAGTGCTTTTGTTAATGATAAGAGATGAAAATTTCACAACTATTGCTGGGGCTATACAATTTGCAAAAATTTACCCTCCCGGTTCAACTGAGTTTTTTGGAGTATATCACCAAGGTAAAAAAACTTTTCTTGGGAAGGATGTGAGTTTTGAAAATAATCCTTCTGTCCATTTTTTTGACCCTGAAACAGCAACAATTATTGGTGAAGAATTGCCTGAAAGGCTCAATGAAATTGTTGAAGATATCTATGGAATAAATACTCCATTTATTAGAGAATGTTATCCACAAGGTAGAATTAAACCTGAGTTGACCAAAAGGGAAAACCACATTTTGAAATCAATTTTTAACGATATTGCCTATTCTCGTTTTCTTGAAAGCGAAAATACAGAAATTGAAAATGCACAACAACAATGAGTAAGATAACTACAGAAAATACATTTGAAACTGCAATTGTCCAATCATTGATTGATAATGGCGGATATTCGGCAGGGAATTCTCCTGATTACAGTCCTGAATTAGGATTGTTTAAATATGAAGTATTGCATTTTTTACAAGAAACACAAGCTGAAAATTGGCAGAAAATATCTGGAATTCATGGCGTTGATGTTGACAACCGTATTATTCAACGCATTTATAAAGAAATGGATTTGCGGGGCAGTTTAGACGTTATACGCAATGGCTTTACTGATTATGGTGTACGCTTTAAATTGGCTTTTTTCAAACCCGAATCAGGTTTAAATCCTGAAACCCAAATTCTATACGACAAAAACAACCTTAAGATTTATCGGCAAATATATTTTTCATCACAAAACAAAAATTCGGTTGATTTATTGATTTCATTGAATGGAATTCCAGTTGCTACAATGGAACTTAAAAATCACTTTACAGGGCAAACCGCCGAAAATGCAAGAATTCAATATGCAACTACACGTGATAACAGAGAATTGCTATTTGCATTTAAAAAACGTGCTTTAGTTCATTTTGCGGTTGACCCAGATGAAGTTTTTATGGCTACTAAACTTGATGGAAATAAAACTTATTGGTTGCCATTAAATAAAGGACACAATAAAGGAAAAGGCAATCCGCCAAACCCCGAAGGATATAAAACGGATTATTTGTGGAAAGAAATCTTGCAAAAAGATAGTTGGCTGGATATTGTTCAAAGATTTGTCCATTTACAAACAGAAGAAATTGAAATTGATGGCAAAACTTTTAAAAAGGAAAAATTGATTTTTCCACGTTATCATCAATTGGATGTTGTCAGAAAAATTACTGCTGATTCAAAGATTGCTGGTTCAGGCAAGAACTATCTAGTGCAACATTCAGCGGGATCAGGTAAAAGTAATTCAATAGCTTGGTTAGCTTATCGCTTGTCAAGTATGCATGACAAAGACGATAATCGTGTTTTTGATAGTGTTATTGTTGTAACCGACCGTAAAATTTTAGACCAACAATTACAAAATACAATTTATCAATTTGAACATAAGACTGGGGTAGTACAGAAAATTGATAAAGATGCCACCCAGTTGGCTTACGCAATTAGTTCCGGTTCGCATATAATAATCACAACTTTACAGAAATTTCCGTTTGTAATTGATAAAGTAGGAGACCTGCCTGACAGAAAATATGCTGTAATTATTGACGAGGCTCATAGTTCGCAAGGTGGCGAAGCTCACAAAAAAATGAAAGAAGTTTTATCTTCATCTGACAACGACCCTGAAATTGAAGAAACAGAAGATTATTCAGCGGAAGATTTTATTAGAGAACAGGTTGAAAAATCGGCAGCAGCAAGGGGAAAACAAAAAAACATTTCATTTTTCGCATTTACAGCAACCCCAAAATATAAAACACTTGCAATTTTTGGTGAAAAAGACATTGAAGGAAAGCCACAACCTTTTCATCTTTATTCAATGCGTCAAGCTATTGAAGAAGGATTTATCCTTGATGTTTTAGAAAACTACACTAGCTACGAATTGTATTTTAAACTTTCAAAAGCAATTGAAGACGACCCAACTTTAAATAAAAAGAAGGCAGCAAAAGCTATTGGGCATTTTGTGAATTTTCATCCTCACAATTTGGCTCAAAAAACAGAAATTGTCATTGAACATTTTCGACAAGTGGTAGCAAAAAAAATTGGTGGTCGAGCAAAAGCAATGTTTGTAACATCTTCAAGAAAATTGGCTAAAAGATATTATGAAGAATTTAATAAATACATCAAGGAGAATGATTATTCAAAGGAATTAAGAGTTTTAGTAGCTTTTTCCGGTAGCGTTATTGACGACAATTATCCTTATGGTGTTTCTGAACCTCAGTTAACTGGATATGGAGAAAGAGAATTACCAGGGGTTTTTGAAAAGGACGAATACAGAATTTTAATTGTAGCCGATAAATATCAGACAGGTTTTGACCAGCCAATGCTACATACAATGTACGTTGACAAAAAACTATCTGGAGTTAAAGCTGTTCAAACTCTTTCACGATTAAACAGGACTGCACCCGGAAAAGAAGATACTTTTATTTTGGATTTTGTAAATGACCGAAAAACAATTTTTGAATCATTTCAGCCTTACTATGAAAGAACTATTGTAGCAGACGAACCAGAAATTAACCATTTGTTTGACTTAAAATTAAAGTTAGATGAAAAGCAAATTTTCTGGCAATCCGAAATAGAAGCATTTGCCAACATATATTTCAGACCAACTGGTAAATTAACAACCAATGACCAAGCACGTCTATACTCTTTAATTGACCCTGCAATTGACAGGTATAAAGCAATAGAAACGGAAGATGAAAAAGACGAGTTTAAAAAGAGTTTAAGAACTTGGACAAATCTATATGCTTTTCTATCTCAGATAATGCCATTCGTTGAACCTGATTTTGAAAAGTTCTATGCTTATGCTAAGCTTTTACAAACTAAGTTACCTAAAAGGGAATTGTCAGAGAACTTGCAGCTTAGCGATGAGATTGCAATGGAATATTACCGTTTGCAAAAAGTAAAAGAAGGTTCGATTGATTTAATAAAAGGCGAAGATGGAGAATTAGACGGTCTTTCAGAAGCAGGTATTAAAAGGGCAAAAGAAGAAAAGGCTCCGCTTTCCGAAATAATTGATTTGCTAAATGAAAGGTTTGGGACTGAATTTGAAGAAGCTGACAGATTATTCTTTGAGCAAATAGAAACTGAATTAATTCAGGACGAAAAATTACAAACACAAGCAAAAGCTAATAAAATAGACACTTTTAAATTTGCCTTCGAAGATATTTTTGTAACTAAACTGATTGAAAGAATGGAGCAGAATCAAGACATTTTTGACAAGATTATTGAAAACAAATCCTTTGGTAATTTGGTGAAAGAAATAATGATGAAAAAGGTTTATGCAAAAATTAATGAAGAATAGCCAACGCACAGTCGTAAGCACATTTGCAAACCCACACAAGCCAACGCTCAAACCAAAGGCTTGCAAAAGAGCTTCCGCCTCTTCTGTCCGAGTAACCGCCTTTCAGGACGGTTTTAGGATTGCCCACGCTCAAAAAAACAAAATAAATTTGTGCTTCGTGGAAACGTCAGTGCAACTTGCTATGGTTTATAAATAAGAGCTAAATGAATGACAAACAGACAGATAAGAACGAACACCAGCCCCTAACAAAGGCTATATGCAATAAGGGTTTCAGTGGTAATTCAAGCATTCTGCCCCGCTCAAACTTTGGTGGTGGTGGACAGGAAAGTAACCCGCAATCCCTTACTGCATATAGCCTCAAACGTTATGGGCAAGTTTAGACGACATAATCTTTGACAAAATATCGCACAGAAATTAACTATTACTTTTTAACAAATAATTATTACCTTCGACAAAGGAGTTATCGGAAAATCCTATTAATAAAAGAGTACGAGGCGCATACCGAAAAGCCAAATGAGTAGAAAAATGTTAAACTAAATAAATTTATAATTATGACTTGGCTTTGGGTAATATTAATCGTAGCGGCGATTGGCGGAATTATTGGGTATTTAAGTTCAGGAAAAAAAGAAGATGCTGTATCAGGAGCAGTTGGTGCAGGTATCGGTTGCGGGTATATTATCTTACAAATATAAAAACGAATTTTAGGTACAATACCCGATACTCATATAACGTTTACTGTGTGTTAGAAACAAATACCGACAACTAAATATGCGAGAGGTCAGGAAGTCTGAAGGTATAAGCGACACCCCTTTCGCTTGATAATATTTTTCAAGCAGTTATCCCGATAGCTATCGGGGCGCTTGTTCCTAACAAATTGAATTCTAAAACTTTTATAAAACTTAACTATGTAAGTTGGCACACGATAAAACTAAAAGCTAACCCAACAACATATTTGGATGAAAGCCACTTTTTCAGCACCTTACCATTATTGTTTTTTAAGCAATTCAAAAGATTGTTTTAGTTTCGGGTAATCTCTGTATAAAAACTGCGATTCCTTAATCACTCTATTAATTGTTTGAATTCTACCATCGGTTATAGGATGCGTGCTCAAAAATTCGGGAACCACATATTTCTCATCTTTCAACCGTCTAAAAAGATTTATCATACCACGCGGATGCACTTTGTTATGCATCATTAACCGGACTCCTTCGGTGTCGGCTTCATCTTCAAATTTTCGCGAATAGGATAAAGACTGTAAATTTTCAGCATTTTCAGCAATAATGGGTGATTGACAACGTTTTGTATTTAATCCTTCGAAAATTGCATCGACAATTGGTTACAGATTGAAATCGGTCGAAAAACGAATCATAGCGTTTTTTCGAGGAACAAATTGATATTGCTTAATAACGTTATGGGTCCGGTCAGCCATATTCCTTCGGGAACAATCACTGTGCCGCCGCCTTTTTTCGAAACTGCAGCAATTGCATTTTCAAATGCCTGTGTGTTAAGGGTTACACCATTGCCCACTGCACCAAAATCGGTAATCCGAACGGAATATTTTTTGAATTTAAGAGCTTTAATTAAAGGCATCTCG
>JAURYY010000305.1 GCA_030653695.1 Paludibacter sp.
GCCGGACCAGAAGTAACTAAACAAACTCCGACTTTGCCCGAAACACGGGCATAGCCTTGCGCAGCGTGGGTTGCACCTTGTTCATGCCGAGTAAGTATATGCTTTAGTTGATTATCGTAATCGTAAAGAGCATCGAAAGTAGGCATTATTGCGCCACCCGGATACCCGAAAATCGTATCAACACCTTCGTGTATCATCGACTCAATTAATGCTTTTGCTCCTGTTATTTTCATAAGTATATAATATGACCCCTAACCCCTAAAGGGGAATAAGAGTGTAGTTTTATGTTAATGATCTTATTTTTTCTTTTAAAGCCCCTTTAGGGGTTTGGGGTCTTTACTCTATTATTCTTACAGCACCTTTATCAGCCGAACTTACCATCGAGGCATAAGCCCTGAGTGCTTTCGAGACGACTCGGTTTCTATCTTTGGGTGTAAAGGCATCTTTGCCTCTTGCCAACTCGGCTTCACGACGAACATTAAGTTCATCCGCACTCAATTTTACGTTTATTGACCGGTTGGGTATATCAATTTCAATCCTATCACCATTTTGAATCAATCCAATATTTCCGCCTGAAGCAGCTTCGGGCGAAATATGACCGATAGACAGTCCTGAAGTTCCGCCAGAAAAACGACCATCGGTTATCAACGCGCAAACTTTGCCTAACTGGCGGGCTTTGATATACGAAGTGGGATAAAGCATTTCCTGCATTCCGGGACCACCTTTGGGTCCTTCGTGAGTAATCACTACCACATCGCCGGCAACTACCAAACCGCTCAAAATCCCTTCGCACGCTGTATCCTGTGAGGTAAATACTTTTGCGGGACCCGAAAACTTCCAAATACTTTCATCCACTCCGGCAGTTTTTACAACACAACCTTCCTGTGCAATGTTCCCTTTGAGAATACCCAATCCGCCATCTTTGGTGTAAGCGTGTTCCATGCTGCGAATACAACCTTCTTTTCTGTCGCTGTCAAGTTCTTTATATTGTGCGTTTTGCGATCCCATCACCAAATTAAATTTTCGTCCGGGTGCACTTTTATAAAGCATTTCAACTTCCGGAGAAAGTGTTGGAGAAGTAATATCGTATTTTGCCACAGCTTCACCCAAAGTCAAACCATCGACCCTATGCACCGATGAATGTAACAATCCGCCTTTATTCAGTTCGGCAAGAATGCCGAGAATACCTCCGGCACGATTTACATCTTCGATATGATATTTCGGTGAGTTGGGAGCCACTTTACTCAAACACGGCGTGGTGCGCGAAAGCTGATCCATATCGTCCATCGACAATTCCACTTCTGCTTCGTGGGCAATGGCAAGAATATGTAAAACAGTATTCGTCGATCCGCCCATGGCAATATCCAAGGTCATGGCGTTGAGGAACGCTTCGCGGGTGGCAATGGAGCGAGGTAAAACTGTATTATCTCCATCGCGGTAGTACTTATATGAATTTTCAACAATTAATTTTGCTGCATCCATAAATAGTTGCATACGGTTGGCATGAGTTGCCAAAATAGTTCCATTGCCGGGAAGTGCTAAACCAATCGCTTCGTTCAGGCAGTTCATGGAGTTGGCTGTGAACATTCCTGAACACGAGCCACAGGTAGGACAAGCCGCATTTTCTACTTTCTGAACATGTTCATCCGAAATGGTATCGTCGGCAGCCTGAACCATAGCATCTACCAAATCGAGTTTTTGTCCATCCAACTCGCCCGCTTCCATCGGTCCTCCCGACACAAAAACGGTCGGGATATTCAATCGCATGGCTGCCATCAGCATACCCGGAGTTATTTTATCACAATTGCTGATACAAACCATGGCATCGGCTTTGTGTGCATTAACCATATATTCTACGCTGTCGGCAATCAGGTCGCGCGATGGCAATGAATAAAGCATTCCATCATGACCCATGGCAATTCCATCATCGATGGCAATGGTATTAAATTCGGCAGCAAAGCATCCGAGTTTTTCGATTTCGGCTTTTACTTGCTGTCCAATATCGTGTAAATGTACATGTCCAGGTACAAATTGTGTAAACGAGTTGACAATGGCAATAAGCGGTTTGCCCATTTGCTCGTTTGTCATGCCGTTTGCTTTCCAAAGTGCACGGGCTCCAGCCATTCGGCGTCCGCCTGTGCTTGATTTACTGCGTAGTTCGTTTTTCATAACTCCTGACCCCTAAAAGGAGATTTGTATTTAGTTAGTAATTTGTTTCTTTTTATTTTTTTACCATTTCCCATACTTCTATTTATGGGTTGGGGGTAAAAAAAAACCTTTCTCTGTTGTGGTGAGAAAGGTTATAATGCTTTTAGAATACATTTTGTTTATACAACGAACCTACTCACCTCTGATTTTTGACCAAAAGTAGAATGACGTTCACGAGAATAGTATAAACATTATGAGTTATCATTTTTTTATTATTTATCGACTGCAAAGATAAATCAATATTTCAAACAAACAAATAGTTTTGCACAAATTGTTATGTATTTTCTATAAATTGAAAGAAATAGCTTGGTTTTAATTAATAAAACACAGCAAATAAAAAAAACGCTAATACTTTTTTATTTTATTTTAAACGTACCTTTGTCAAAAAAATTGAGCACTAATTTCACTACTTTGCTGTTCGAAGACAAACCAATATGAGGAGCTTTCACAAAAGCTATATCTTTTTCGATTCCAAGTTTTGTGTTATTAGCAGGCACCACACCATCATTATCTCCTTTTATAAAAAAATTGTATCCAGTTATAATTCCTGCAATTCCTACAATTAAACCAACCTCGCAGGTTGGAATGGGATATTTTCCTGCGCCGGTTTCGGGGTTTGTAGTTAGATTTACCACATTAGGACCGAAAATAAAATTTAAATAATCGAACTGAACCCAGAAGTCTGCCAAAGGAGACCCCTTATTGGGAGATGCAATCATGATAAGCCGATGAATAAAAGGAAATGGCGTTGTCGAATCGATTTGACCATATAGTGATCTAACTATCAGCGCACCCATCGAATGAGTTACAAATGATATACTGTCGTATTTTTCACTCCTAATTTTAACATATAAATCACTACTTACCGAATCAATTTCTTGTACAAAACTGTTAAAACTGAAAATTTCGCTCACATAACCCTTTTTATCAATGGCTTTTTTAATCTTCTCGAATTCATAGCGGTTGCCGGCATAACCATGTATCAGGTAAATTTTGTGCGAAGCATGAGTTATTAAACATAATAACAGACAGATAACAATTATAGAAGAACGAACTATAAGCATACCTAAAAAAATTTTGAGGTGCAAAGATACGAATTAATTCATTCTTTTAAAAACTATTGCTCCGATGGTAAAAACGTAATATCAAAAAGAAAATTGTAAAAGGAAAAATAAGGGAAATTAACCGGCAAAATGATTTTATTTATTCATTCAGAAATGTACAAGAACCATATTTTTGTATCTTACAAATTACTGCTAAAAAACATATTGATAAAATATCTGTTATAAATTACATTTACAAGCGTTTTTTTAATTATTTTTGTAAGCAATTTTTTATCTAAGAAATGACAAAAGAATCTTTCAAATATCTCTATAATATAGATTATCCTGTTGATTTAAAAACTGTACCAAAAAACGAACTGAAAAATGTTTGTGAAGAATTACGTCAGTTTATTATCGATGAAGTATCGAAAAATCCTGGACATCTCGGCTCAAGTCTTGGTGTAGTGGAACTTACTGTTGCGCTGCATTACGTTTTTAACACTCCCTACGACCGTATAGTTTGGGATGTAGGACATCAGGCTTACGGGCATAAAATCCTGACCGGTCGGCGGGATCAGTTTCATACAAACCGACAATTCAAAGGACTTTGCGGTTTTCCGGCCACCAAAGAAAGCGAATACGATGCTTTTGGTGTAGGACATTCATCCACTTCAATTTCAGCAGCATTGGGAATGTCAGTTGCTTCAATGCTTCAGAATGACCCAGACAGACGTGTGGTCGCAGTGATTGGCGATGGAGCCATGACAGGTGGTCTGGCTTTCGAAGGACTGAATAACACTTCGATGAACAAAAACAATTTGTTAATCATCCTCAACGACAATCAAATGGCTATCGACCCCGTTCACGGAGGTTTTTCGCAATATTTGGTAGACATTACCACTTCACGAACTTACAACTTCCTACGTTTTAAAACGTATAATTTTCTTAAAAAATTTGGATTGATAAGTGAACGAGGAAAAAACCGGATCATAAGTTTTAATAATACGCTGAAAGCAGCTCTTTCTAAACAACACAATATTTTTGAGGGGTTAAATATCAGGTATTTCGGTCCTGTTGATGGTCATGATATAGATGGATTGATAAAGATATTACATGATATTAAGGATTTCAAAGGACCGAAAGTGCTTCACTGTATTACAAAAAAAGGAAAAGGTTATCCGCCTGCTGAAAATGCCGCAACTGAATGGCATGCACCCGGTAAATTTTGTGTTGAAACAGGTTTAAGGAGCAGCTCTCATTCATCTGATCCCACACCGCCTCTTTTTCAGGATGTATTCGGCGAAACACTGCTCGAACTGGCAAAGGGAAATGATAAAATTGTGGCTGTTACCCCTGCCATGCCTTCGGGTTGTTCGATGACAATTATGCAAAAAGATTTGCCACACAGGGTTTTCGATGTAGGAATTGCCGAGGGACACGCCGTAACTTTTTCGGCTGGATTGGCAAAAGAAGGTATGATTCCCTTTTGCAATATATACTCTTCGTTTATGCAAAGGGCATACGACAATGTGATTCATGATGTGGCTTTGCAGGAATTGCCGGTAATTTTTTGCCTTGACCGTGCCGGAATAGTTGGTTCTGATGGCGCAACACACCATGGAATTTTCGATTTGGCTTATATGCGTTGTATTCCTAATATGACGATTGCTGCGCCACGAAATGAAATTGAGCTAAGAAACCTCATGTTTACAGCGCAACAATTTAAAAAAGGTCCGTTTGTTATTCGGTATCCGCGAGGAAAAGGAAATATAATTGAGTGGAAAAATAACATGCAGTCTTTAGAAATTGGTAAAGGTGAAAAACTGAAAGAAGGAAAAGATTTTGCAGTACTTACTATCGGCACTATGTCAAATCCGGCTGCCGAAGCAATAAAGTCAGTTGAAAAGAACTCCGGAATTTCAATAGCACATTACGATATGCGATACTTAAAACCTCTTGATGAAAATATTTTAACCGAAGTCGGTCGAAATTTTAAAAAAATCATAACCATTGAAGATGGAGTGATAACCGGAGGATTTGGTAGTGCGGTACTTGAATTTATGTCCGATAATCAATACAGCGTTAATATTAAACGACTCGGTATTCCCGATACATTTGTCGAACATGGAAGTCCCGAAGAATTGTATGAAATGCTTGGGTTGAATACAGAAGGAATTACTGTTTCCATTAAAAAGTTTATTGAAAAGGAAAACAACTGATCATGATTTACTATTCCATTGTACATTTCAAAAATATTTACCCATGAAAAACGGTTTTGTACGTGTTGCGGCAGCTATTCCTGAAATCAAGGTAGCTGATTGCGCTTTTAATGTTTCAAGAATAGCAGCTTTGATTCAACAAGCCGAAACAGAAAAAGTACAAGTGGTGTGTTTTCCCGAATTATCGGTAACAGGATATACATGCGGAGATTTATTTTTTCAGCAACAGTTAATTGCCGATGCCGAAGAAGCATTAAACCAACTGCAATTAACAACCTTTACAACCACTTCCGCAGTAATTATTGGTGCTCCATTGCGCATCCAGAATCAACTATTCAACACGGCTGTTGTTTTACAGGGTGGCAGAATTCTTGGAGTTGTTCCCAAAACACATTTACCCAACAACAACGAATTTTACGAAAAACGTTGGTTTTCACCTTCAACATCCACCCATATTCAGACAATAACAGTTGCCGGGCAAGAAGTTCCTTTTGGCACCAATCTGCTTTTTGGCGATGGAAAATTTTCTTTTGCCATCGAATTGTGCGAGGATTTATGGGTGCCGGTTCCACCCAGTTCGCAACACGCCATGCATGGTGCCGAAATTATTTTCAACCTATCGGCGTCCAATGAATTAATCGGAAAAAACAATTACCTCCGCCAGCTTATCGAACAACAATCGGGAAGATGTAATGCCGGTTATGTTTATGCATCGACCGGATTCGGAGAATCGACAACCGATGTAGTTTATGCCGGAAACGGGTTTATCGCCGAAAACGGGAAAATCATCGCTACCTCCGAACGTTTTCTATTTGAAGAACAACTTATAGTCAGTGAAATTGATATAGAAAAATTGCAGGCAGAGCGAATCAGAAACACCAACTTTTGCAACGACAAATCGGGCGTTGATTACCGCATGATTAAAATTGAAGAGGCTCATTACACAGAATTTGAACTAAAAAGAGTTTTCGACCAACATCCGTTTGTGCCATCAAAAGCAAACAGGGACGAAAGTTGCAGTGAAATATTTTCAATCCAGGTGGGTGGATTGTCAAAACGGTGGAAACACACCCAATCGGACACTTTGGTTCTTGGAATTTCGGGCGGATTGGATTCGACACTTGCATTGCTTGTGTGTGTAAAAACTGCCGACAAACTTGGATACGACCGAAAAAGAATTACAGGCATCACCATGCCGGGTTTCGGAACTACTGACCGCACCTACACAAATGCCGTGAATTTGATGCACTCGCTTGGTATCAATGCGTTGGAAATTTCGATAAAAGATGCTTGCTTACAACATTTTAAAGACATTGATCACAATCCTGAAATTCACAATATTACGTTTGAGAACACGCAGGCACGTGAACGCACACAGATATTAATGGACATTGGCAATAAGCAAAATGGGATGGTCATCGGCACCGGCGATTTATCAGAATTGGCACTCGGCTGGGCAACTTACAATGGCGACCATATTTCGATGTACGGAGTGAACAGCGGTGTCCCAAAAACATTAGTTCGCTATCTGGTTGACTGGGCGGCTCATACCATTGACAATACTTCGAAAGAGATATTACTCGATGTGCTTAATACTCCGGTAAGTCCTGAACTATTACCCGCCGGAAAAGATGGTACAATTTCACAAAAAACCGAAGATTTAATAGGTACTTACGAATTACATGACTTTTTCCTGTATTATTTTATACGATTCGGATTTTCTCCTGAAAAAATACTTTTTTTAGCAAATAATGCTTTTGAAGGAATATACAACAGCGACATTATTGAAAAATGGTTTAAAATATTCATAAGCCGATTCTTTTCGCAGCAATTTAAACGCTCGTGTATGCCCGATGGACCGAAAGTAGGCTCAATTAACCTGTCACCGCGCGGCGACTGGCGAATGCCAAGTGATGCGGTAGCGTTTAATATCAAATCCTTTCGGAGTTGAGGCACGAAACCCGAAAGAGTTTGTGTGCTGTGCGAATCCTTTCGGAGTTGAGGCACGAAACCCGAAAGAGTTTGTGTGTTGTGCGAATCCTTTCGGAGTTGAGGCACGAAACCCGAAAGAGTTTGGGGGCATTACAAGGGGGCAAGTTGCATTTCGCATTTCGGGAGTACAAGGGGGCATGCCCCCTTGTTACGCGTTTGATTTTTCTTTGCTCTTTTCCCGTCCCGATTCCCGTCCCGATTCCCGATAACTATCGGGACGGGAATCGGGACGGGAATCGGGATTGTTCTTTAATCTTTAATCTTTGTTCTATTAAAACAATATGTTCGACAAAATTTTTTACGGAAATACGCTCGAATCGTGGGGTATTTCATTGCTGGTAATTATCGGGGCTATTATTCTGAATAATATTATTGTATTGATAAATAAAAAAATTATTCAAAAAATAACTCAAAAAACCACAAATCGATTAGATGACATTTTATTTAAAATGTTAGAAGCACCTGTATTACTTGGCATTATACTGGCTGCCATTTGGTTTGCTGCACTTCGGTTAAATTTGGATATTAAAGTTGATAATATTATTTCAAAATCATACAGCATACTTATTATCATTAATATCACGTGGTTTGTATCTCGATTTATTAATGCTCTGATTGAAGAGTATTTGGTGCCGGCGGCAGAAGAACACACCCGTAAATATATTGACAAATCGTTTATTGCCATCATTCAACGTTCATGTTTGGGCATTATTTGGACCTTAGGAGTCGTAATGGCACTTCATAATATAGGTGTGGACATTGCAACTTTGATAGCTGGAGTTGGCATCGGTGGCGTGGCATTTGCATTGGCGGCTCAACATACTATAAAAAATATTTTCGGTGGTATTACAATTTTCACCGATCGGCCTTTCCGCATAGGCGACAGGATAAAAGTGGATGGATTTGACGGGTTTGTTGAAGATATAGGAATAAGAAGCACCCGCCTGAGAACACTTGAGAAACGGCTGATTACTATCCCGAATTACAAAATTGTGGAAGCATCGGTCGAAAATGTTTCGGAAGAACCCATGCGGCGGGTACTCATGCAATTAAATCTGACTTACAACACTCCTCCTGCTAAAATGCAAGAGGCAATTAAAATCTTAAAAAATATTCCAAACATAGTAGAAAATGTAGATAAAAATGAAATCATCGTTACTTTCTCAGAATTTGCCGATTTTTCGCTTGTGATAAAATTTATATACTATGTCCAAAAAACAGGGGATGTCATGACAACTCCCTCGGAAGTAAATTTTGAAATTTTACGTTCATTTGCCCAAGCCGGACTTACTTTTGCTTATCCTACTCAAACGGTTTTTCTGAAATCAGATGTTATACAATCTTAATTATCAAATATTTGAAAAATAAAAAAACCTCTAAATCACACGAAGCGATTTGCAGGTTTTTTTTCACAAACCTTCTTTACCCTCATAATAATTAATAAAAGCTTTGTTTACCAACTTATTACCTCCTGGCGTAGGATAATTTCCGGTAAAATACCAGTCACCTTTGTGATGCGGGCAAGCATGGTGCAAACCATCGACAGTTTGATAAACCAATTCAACAGGACAATTTACTTCGCTGGGTGTCAGCATTTTTGCAATTTGCACCGAAATTTCATCCAATGAAAAAGGTTTATAAATTTCAGTTACGTAATTTACAATTTCTTCTTTGGGCGATTTATCTTGCGCTTTCGATTTTCGGTAAACATCATCGATTAACTGTTGCATACCCTTATCTTTCAACAACTGAACAGCCGCACGGAAAGCACAAAACTCACTCATGCTTGCCATATCAATTCCATAATAATCGGGGAAACGAACCTGTGGAGAAGATGAAACAATAACTATTTTCTTTGGTTCCAAACGATTAAGAATAGTCAGAATACTTTGCTTCAAAGTTGTTCCTCTAACTATTGAGTCATCGATAGCCACCAAATTATCAATTTTACCCCTACGAATGGAACCATAAGTTACATCATAAACATGGGTTGCCAAATCATTACGTTCGCTGTTTTGTGAAATGAAAGTACGGAGTTTGATATCTTTAATCAGCACTTTTTCGGTGCGTAAATTTTGATGGGTACGACCTTTAATTCCATCAATCATACCATAGAAAGCAACTTCAGCAGTATTGGGGATGAATGAAAAAACGGTATTTTCCACATCATTGTCAATGGCTTTCAAAATGGACTGACTTAAAGTCTCACCTAACTTTTTCCTTTCTTTGTAAATGTCAATATCGCTGCCTCGCGAAAAATAAATTCGTTCGAATGAACATTGGGATAATTCTTCGGCAGCCGGACGAATGGTTTCAAATTTAATGGTGCCGTTTTTCTTGATAATCATGGCTTCTCCGGGCTTCAACTCATGTACATCCTCCTCTTTTACATTCATAGCAGTCTGAATCACAGGTCGTTCAGAAGCTGCAACGACAATTTCGTCATCGGCATAATAAAAAGCAGAACGAATGCCTTTGGGATCACGAAATAAAAATGAATCGCCATGTCCCAGCATACCACCAATCACATATCCACCATCCCACATTTTTTCTGATTTACGAATAAATGAGGCGATATCGAGGTTTTCTTCAATTTTCCTTGTAATTACCAAATCATTGGTATAACGCTGTTTTAATTTATCATATTGTTTTTGTACTTCTTTATCGAGCATAAAACCAAGCGATTCGAGCATTAAAAAAGTGTCGGCTTTATCGCGCGGGTGTTGCCCTTTAAGCGTTAAATGATCGAACAGCTCATCCACGTTGGTCAGGTTGAAGTTGCCGGCAAGCACCATAGTTCTGTTTTTCCAATTATGACGACGAAGAAACGGATGAACGTAAGACAAACCGCTACGTCCTGTTGTGCTGTATCGCAAATGCCCCATATAAAGCTCGGCTGCAAAGGGTAATTCGAGTTTTGCTTTTTCGGTACTCACTAATACCTCGCTATCAGCTTTAGACAAAGTTTTATTGATCCCTGCAAAAATCTCCTGAATAGCGTTTTTACCCTCAATCCGATCGCGCCAGATATATTCTTCGCCCGCCGACACATCTAATTTCAAGGTAGCAAGTCCGGCGCCTTCCTGACCGCGATTGTGTTGTTTTTCCATGAGCAGATACATTTTTTGCAAACCGTATTGCCATGTTCCATATTTTTGCTGATAAAATTCCAAGGGCTTCAGCAGCCTAATCATTGCTATTCCGCACATAAGAAAAAAATTTAAAAGTTTGTCCCGATTCCCGATAGCTATCGGGAATCGGGACGGGATTGAAAATTCCTCGTCCACTTGTTTCCTCGTTTCCTATTTCAGGAGTACAAGGGGGCATGCCCCCTTGCTATGCTTTTATTCCACCCTCTTATTCCCCCTTTGGGGGTTAGGGGGTGTATTTCCTCGTTTCCTTTAATTAAAAACCCCGCCGTAAAAATACGAAGGGGTTGATTATAATATTTTATTCCACAGTTACCGATTTAGCAAGATTGCGTGGTTGATCGACATCGCAACCTTTCACAACAGCAATATGATACGCCATTAACTGCAACGGAATGACTGCCAATAACGGCACCAAACATTCTTCGGTATCGGGAATACTGATGGTGTAATCCGACAGATTTTTAACCACCACATCGCCTTCTGTAATAATCGATATAATTTTTCCCTTCCGTGCTTTAATCTCCTGAATATTGCTAACCACCTTATCATACATTCCGGCACTTGTAGCAATCACCACAACCGGCATTTCCTGATTAATCAGCGCAATGGGTCCATGTTTCATTTCGGCTGCAGGATAACCTTCGGCGTGGATGTACGAAATCTCTTTCAACTTCAGTGCTCCTTCCAAAGCCACCGGAAAATTATACCCGCGACCCATATAAATAAAGTTCTGTGCATAAGTGAAAGTCTTGGCAAACTGTGCAATAGCATCATTTTGCCGGAGAATAGTTTTTATTTTTTCGGGAATTTTACCCAATTCATGAACAGTTCTAAGATACTGATCTTCGGTCAATGTACCTTTTTCGCGACCAATCATCAATGCGAGCATGGTAAGTACAGTAACCTGAGCAGTAAAAGCTTTGGTCGATGCCACACCAATTTCGGGACCGGCATGGGTATAACAACCCGAATGTGTATTGCGGGGAATGGATGACCCGACCACATTACAAATGCCGAAAATAAATGCACCTTTTGATTTTGCTAACTCTACGGCTGCAAGCGTATCGGCAGTTTCACCCGATTGTGAAATAGCAATTACAATGTCATCTTTGTTGATAACCGGCTTACGATACCGAAATTCAGAAGAATATTCCACTTCGACCGGAATACGTGCAAACTCTTCGATAGCGTACATTCCTATCAATCCGGCATGCCACGAAGTTCCACAGGCTGTAATAATAATACGTTTGGCATTCAGAAATTTTTCTTTATTATCGATAAAACCCGAAAGTGTAATATTGTTTTCGTCCACATTGACACGTCCACGCATGCTGTCGCTCAAGGTTTTTGGCTGTTCGAAAATTTCTTTGAGCATGAAATGTGGATAACCACCTTTTTCGAGCTGAGTTAATGTCATTTCGAGCTTTTTAATTTCAGGCGTTTTCGTCACGTTCGAGATGGTTTTTATTTTCAGCTCTTTTCCTCGCCGCATGGTAACAATTTCTTCTTCACCCACATAAACTACCTGGTCGGTATATTCAACAATGGGCGAAGCATCCGATGCCAAGAAAAATTCGTCTTTTCCAATACCAACAACCAATGGACTGCCTTTACGGGCGGCAACAATCGTGTCGGGTTGACCTTTTTCGATAACGGCAATGGCATAAGCACCAACAACCTGATTCAGTGCTAACTGAACAGCTTTAGTCAAATCAACCTTGTTTGAGTTTTTTACGTATTCAATCAATTGAATCAAGACTTCAGTATCGGTTTCGCTGCTAAAAGTATAACCTTGTTCTGTTAATCCTTCCTTAAGAACGGCGTAATTTTCGATAATTCCATTGTGAATTAATGCTAATTCTTCGGATTGAGAAAAATGAGGATGCGCATTCACCTGATTGGGTTCACCATGCGTTGCCCAACGTGTGTGAGCAATTCCTATTGTTCCCTGTGTATCTTGCTGATCGGCAAACCGCACTAAATCGGCTACTTTTCCTTTTGCTTTGTAAACATTCAGGTTTTCGTTGTGTATTAAAGCAATTCCTGCGCTGTCGTATCCACGGTATTCAAGTCGTTGAAGCCCTTTGATTAAAATAGGGTAAGCCTGTCGCTTACCAATATAGCCTACTATTCCACACATATTATTTTTATTAACTAATAATTAGAAGTTTGAGAATTTGAAAAGTAACATTTTCTGATTAATGGTTAACGAATCATGGTTCATCACCACATTTCACAAATTCCCCCTTAACCTGTCCATAGCCAGCAAAGTTCCTTCGCGACTGCTAAAACCTGTAAAACGCATAAATCCTTCGCCCGACTGTCCAAAAACAATACCCGGGGTTCCAACAATCTGAAATTCGTATAATAATTGTTGAAAAAACTTCCACGAAGGTTGATTGTCGGGTGTTCTAAACCAGATATAAGGAGAACTTATTCCTCCGTAAACCTGTAAACCGGCAGATTTCAACTCGTTTCGAATTATTGAAGCATTAGCCAGATAATATTCAACTAATTCTTGGATTTCTTCTTTACCTTTGTACGAATAAATGGCTTCAGCTCCACGTTGCACAATATACGAAACCCCGTTGGTATAATTCGCTTTGCGGCGACTCCAGAGTTTTATCAACGGGATTTTTTCGCCCATTTTCGAATACACCATCAATTCGGGAGGAAAAACAGAAAAACCACAGCGAAGTCCTGTAAATCCGGCAGTTTTTGAATAGCTTCTTATCTCAATGGCTACTTTTTTGGCACCTTTTATTTCATAAATGCTTCGCGGCACATCCGGTTCAGTAATAAAAGCCTGATAAGCACCATCGTAAATAATAATACTATCGTGAGCAACGGCATAATCGACCCAACGTTTCAATTCAGTTTTATTCAATGTTGTTCCCGTTGGATTGTTGGGATTACAAAGATAGATAATATCAACTTTTTCGGCAGGCAATTCAGGAATAAATGCTGTTTCTTCGGAACATTTCAAATACACAACATTGCTCCATTTCTGATCGACATTCATAACTCCCGCTCGCCCGCTCATTATAGTAGCATTTTCGTAAACCGGATAAATCGGATCGGCAATGGCGATAATATTATCGCGACCGAGTATGTGTCCGATATTTCCAATATCCGATTTTGCACCATCGTTGATAAAAACACTTTCTCTGTTGAGATGTACACCTAATTTACGATAATCTTTCAGAATTTTTTCGATCAGAAAATCATATCCCTGTGGAGGACTATAACCCCGAAAAGTGGCTTGTTGACTCATTTCTTCGACAGCAGCATGCATGGCTTGCACCACTTCGTTAGTCAGACAACGGGTAACATCGCCAACTCCCAAACGAATGATTTTGGTATTTGGATGCAGCACTTTATAGGCGTTAACGCGTTTCTCTATTTCGTCGAAACAATAGATTTCAGGAGTTTTTAAATAATTCTCATTCGCTAATGCCATGAAAAGAAGTATTAATTCAAAATAGATTCATTTTTGTTAGAAATGAACTACAAAATTGCACTTTTTTTTTGTAAAACGAAAATAAATATATCAAAAACACAATATTTCAGATCGCTGTTTTTCTTGACTGATTAAACTTCAACTACTTGCTCTTTATTTTTTTTCTATTATTTTTTTTCAAAAAAAAATCAATTATTTACAATCCCAAATTCACAATAACTCTGCCTTTTAATTTCCCCTGTAAAATATCACTCAAAGCATTATCCACCTCTTCCAGCGAAATTTCGGTATAAATTTCCATTAAATTAGTCGGTTTCCAATTATCTGATAGCAAATCCCATAAAACTTTACGTAACTCGAACGGATAATTCTGAGCTGAAATACCTATTAGTGAAATGCCTCGCAAAATAAAAGGAAAAGCCGAAATATTTAACTGAGTAGAAGAAACACTTCCGCATGTTGTTACGGCTCCAAGTGGATGCAGTGATTTAATTATGTTTTCTAAAATCACACCACCAACTGTATCAATTCCACCCGCAAAACGAGCTGAAGAAACAGCTTTTCCATCCGAAACCTGAAAATCATTTCTTGAAATTATTTCAGTGGCACCGAGTTTTTTCAAATAATCATGTTCCGATGCTTTACCTGAAACTGCAATTACCTGATAACCTAATTTTGAAAGCAGTGATATGGCAACTGAACCAACACCACCTGTAGCACCTGTAACTACTATCTTCCCATCGTGGGGTTTAACCAATTGGGTAAGCCGATGAGTTGAAATTCCGGCTGTGAAACCAGCAGTTCCGATAATCATCGACTCTTTAAGTGTAAGTCCCTTGGGAAGTGGCACAACCCATTCGGACGGAACATTGATGTACTGGCCAAACCCGCCCGGCGTATTCATTCCTAAATCGTAACCGCTTACAATTACTTCATCGCCGGCTTTATAACTTTCAACTTTTGAACGGACAACAACACCAGCAGCATCAATGCCCGGCGTATGCGGAAATTTTTTCGTAACACCTTTATTTCCGGTTGCCGACAAAGCATCTTTATAATTGACCGATGAATATTTGACCCTCATCAACACATCGTTTTGTGGTAAATGGGCAGTATTCAAAATTTTAACAGTCGTGACATACGCTCTCCCAAGCTCTTCGGTTACAAGCGATTTATAATCAAAATTCACCATGGTTAGTGTTTTAAAATAAAAACGTTGAAGCTGTGAACCTCAACGATTTTATTTGGCTTAATATTTATATCATTTGAAATAACATCTGATAATTATCAAATTTCAGCAAGTCTATTCACTCTTTACTTCTACATCGTGTCGCATGGAACAAGTTCCGTTAAACACAGCATTCGGTTCTACAATAAGAACTTTAGTTTTTACTTCACCCGATAATTTGGCTGAGCTTTTTAACGACAATGAATCAGCCACCACAATGTCGCCAAGCACTGTACCTACAATCTCGGCGTTAATACACGAAATTGTACCTTTTAAAACTCCGTTTTGTCCGATAACCAATTTCCCATTACAAATAATATCTCCTTCAACCTCACCATCAATTCTGAAATCGCTGTCAGCAATAATTTTACCGACTATTTTACTGCCGTAAGTCAACGCATTGTATGTTGCACCTACATTGGGAGTCGTTTCTTTAGCCATAATTCTAATTATTTTTTAGACTTCAAAATTAATGCATAATTATTGAATAAAAAAATTATTCATAATAAAAAATTCATTTAAACGCTATAAATTTCATTTTTATGTGATTTATTTAAATAAACAATCCTGAAAAAATCAAATTAACAAACCGGCTTTGTATTTTGGAGATTGTTTTTTTGTAAAAAAAAATGCGCAGCCACGATATAATTTTAAAATTTATCAAAAAATATTAATGCTATTGAACTTTTTTATATACTTTTGTTGCACTGTTTACAAATACTTCTTTTAAGTACCTAAAAAAAGTGGGTCTCAAAAGAAACTTTTACTTTTTTTTTAATCACAAACTATGAAAATAAAATTTACGTTAAAATTCCTACTTAAAGGAATGTCCAGAATACTCATTTTAAGTATTTTCATGGCAATAATTGGCAATCTGAATGCTTCCTTTTCAGAAAAAGCAACAACAAACATCCTTAGTGCCAAGATTATGCCCTTTGCAGTGTTGAAAACAACTGATTTTTTTCAATTTGCAGAAAATAAATCTTATTCGTCAACAACTCCGATAGTAATTGATTCAGAAAATATAAATACTCACAATAAACCAAGTGATCAAAATAATACCGTTGAAATCGCTTCCCCTGCCACTTCACTCGTTTATCCGTTTTTAATGATGGCTATGGGTTATTTCTTATTGAATTTACATAAACGGAATATGAAGAAAAAAATTCAATAAAATTCAATTCAATAAAAAATACTCCGTCAATTTAATATTAAGCTGACGGAGTGTTTTTTTTATTTCATTATAAAACTTTCAAAATTTAAGAACTTCAAACCTACGCATTCTACTTTTTTTTTAAGACCTTGCTTCAGGCTACTAACTCAAAAATCAAACAAATGAAAAATAAAATAATGGGATTGGAGCGCAACGTGTTCTTCACCGGATTGACAAGTTTTTTCACAGACACTTCTATTAAAATGGTTTACAGCGTGATGCCGCTGTTTCTCATGTCGATTGGTCGCGAGAAACTCATAATTGCAGGATTTCTGGTGTATTCGGTAGTGTATTATCTGTTCGGACGATATAATAACATTTCTGTATTTATAGGATTGTTTGTGTTGTATGGTTTGTACAGTGCTTTGGTTGATGGAAGTCAGAAAGCCATGATTTCGGATTTGGTAAGTAAAAACATGAAAGGAACCGGTTTCGGAATATATCATGCTATATTGGGCATGACTTTATTACCAGCCAGCTTGATAGCCGGAATTCTGTACGACAAGGTGAATACCAATGCACCTTTCTATTTTGGTTCGGCAATTGCCCTGACAGCCGCCATACTCATGATAATTTTTACAATTTACTATCACAAACCGGATTTAAAAAAGTGAAAGCGTAAAAAGAAATTCTGATTCCATAAACCGGATTTTTTATTATTCAAGGTCTTGTATTCCGACTAAATTTGTAATTTTGTACTACCAAACAAAAAAAAACATCATTTCATGCAACTTCCCGAAGCATTTATTACGCGTACCCGCGCCATTCTGAAAGAAGAATATCCCGCTTTCGAAAACGCATTAAATGAAACACCGCCGGTAAGCATAAGAGTTAACACCAAATTAGACCTAAAACCTTCGAATGAAAAAGTAGCTTGGTGCGAAAAAGGACATTATCTGGCTGAACGACCACTTTTTACAGCCGATCCGTTGCTTCATGCCGGAGCTTATTACGTACAGGAAGCAAGTTCAATGTTTCTTTATACTGTAGTCCGTCAGATTTTTCCCAATGCAGGCAAAATACTTGACTTGTGTGCAGCTCCGGGAGGGAAATCGACCTTACTTGCAGAGGCATTACCTGAAAATTCATTGCTCGTAAGCAACGAAATTATACGGTCGCGCGCCAATATTTTAGCCGAAAATCTCATTAAATGGGGCAAATCGAACATAGTTGTTACTAATAATGCTCCTCATGATTTCGGTGCTTTGCAGGGTTTCTTTGATGCAGTTGTTGTTGATGCACCTTGTTCGGGCGAAGGTATGTTCCGCAAAGATGCCGGTGCAATAAAAGAATGGTCAGTTGAAAACGTAAAAAACTGCGTAAAACGTCAACGTGAAATTTTAATGTCGGTATGGGATACGTTGAAAACTGATGGGGTGCTGGTTTACAGTACCTGTACTTACAATAGGGAGGAAAATGAAGAAAATATTGAATGGATTTGCAATGAACTGGGTGCAGAAAAAATCAATATTGATATACAAGAAATCGAAGGAATTGTCGTTACTGATTATGGGTATAGGTTTTATCCGCATAAAATAAAAGGTGAAGGATTTTTCTTGTCTGTATTACAAAAAACATCAGAAGCTCCCGTTGCAAAATTGATAAAAAATGAAATCAAAAGTGTAAAATTTGTAACATTGAACGATTATCCTGAAATAAGGATAAAAAACAGCGAAGAATGGAGATTCGTCCGTGAAGAAAATTTATTAAAAGCATATAAATCAAATAATTTTCCGGATTTACTGACTTTAAAAAAAACGCTCAGATGTATTGAATGTGGACTCACTTTAGCCGAAATAAAGGGAAAAGATATTATTCCTTCGCATCAGTTTGCATTGTCATTGGATATTGATGTTGAAAAAACACAAAAAATTAACGCAGATTATAAAACTGCCGTTTCGTATCTTAAAAAAGAAGTTATATATTTACAAAACGAAACGAAAGGATTTAAGTTAGTTTGTTATAATGATATTCCGATAGGTTGGGTGAAAAATGTAGGAACCCGCTGCAACAACCTTTACCCTCAGCACTGGAAAATAAGAATGAA
The DNA here is from genome assembly GCA_030653695.1 of Paludibacter sp. Taxonomy (GTDB): domain Bacteria; phylum Bacteroidota; class Bacteroidia; order Bacteroidales; family Paludibacteraceae; genus Paludibacter. The sequence continues at coordinate 18,563 of JAURYY010000305.1, forward strand.
ACTTTAATTGAGAATAAAGAACAATCCCGATAGCTATCGGGACAAAGATAAAAAACTACAGACGAAATTAATTGAATTGAAAAAATCTTAGTAATTTTGTTGATTAAAATTAATTGAAAGATAAAACCAAAAAATATAAATGAGAATTTTTTTTTTAGGAACAGGAACTTCAACAGGCATTCCACAAATCGGTTGTAATTGCAGTACGTGTTTGTCCACTGACCCTAAAGATAAAAGATTACGCGCATCGGTAATTGTCGAAATTGATGACAATAAAATACTGATTGACAGTGGACCTGATTTGCGGCAACAATTATTGAAGCACGGCGTAAAAAATTTATCAAATGTGCTTCTGACGCATGAACATTACGATCATGTTGGTGGTTTAGATGATATACGTCCATTGGGAGTAGTAACAGTTTTTGCCGAAAAAAAAGTAATAAATACCATTCGGCGTAATATGTCTTATTGTTTTAGCGAAAATAAATATCCAGGTGTTCCGTTAATTCATCTTCGGGAAATTAAACTTGAACCTTTTAAAATTGAGAACATTACAATACAACCCGTCAGGATTATGCACGCCCGGCTTCCTATTCTTGGATTCAGAATAGCAAAAATGGCTTATTTGACCGATGTGAAAACAATTGAAGAATCGGCTATAGATCAGTTACAAGGTTTAGATATATTGATTTTAAACGCATTGAGACACAAAGCACATATTTCGCATATCAATTTAAAAGAAGCCGTAGCATTAGCAATGAAAATAAATGCACGTAAAACATATTTTATACATTTAAGTCATGACATGGGCAAACATGAAATTACACAAACGACCCTACCCGAGAACATGTTTATTGCTTATGATGATTTGGTTTTAAACTTATAACATTTTTTTGCTGAATTTATATGAAAACAAGTCCTTTTATCGTATTCGGAATTGTACTAACAAGTTTATTTTTGAACTCATGCACTACAAAATTATACACTTCGTTGGATGTTTTGCGCCCGGCGAAAGTAACTTTTGCTCCCGATATAAAAAAATTAATGATCGTGAATAACACTGTGAAACAACCCTCTGATTACGGACACAAAACGGAGTTATTATACGAAAAAGTAAAAAATGTAACGGTTACAACCGACAGTTTATCCATCTTTTGTTTGGCATCGTTGACCGAAGAACTTAACAGGAAAGAATTTTTTTCGTCGCTAAATTTACTCCCGAATTCTTTGAATACATCAAATGATTTTTTCTATGTCAAGTATCCGGCAGCCGATACTGTAAAAGCTTTATGTGAGCGTTATCATGTTGATGCTATTTTATCGCTCGATAGGATAAAAGTAACCGACAAAACAACGGAATATATGAACGGAGGTGAAAATATTTATCTGGCTGATTTAGTCGTTAATTACGAAACTCAATGGAGCATACACCATCCGAAAGAACCAAAATTTAGTGCTACAACTTTCAGAGATACCGTATTTTGGGAATCAGAATCGCCACAACGCCGGAAAGCTATGAACGGATTACCCAACCGCACCAATGCATTAATTGATGGGGCACTTTATGTGGGTCAAAATACAACCAAGCGCTTGATTCCTTTCTGGGAAAAAGTGGACAGGTATTTTTTCAGCAACGAAAACAAATATATGAAGCAAGGTATTGATTCGGTGTATGTTAAAAACTGGACAAGTGCCATTAAAAGCTGGGAAAACGTTTTAAAAAAGAATTTCAGTAACAGCAATAAAGCCAAAGCAGCCAATAACATTGCAATAGCGTATGAAATCAGCGGAGATATTGAAAAGGCTATTGAGTATGCCGAATTGTCATTGGATTATTATGGAAAATCAATGTCATCCGATTATGAATCGTTTATGATGGTTTCAAATTATCTGGAAGAACTTTTGCAGCGAAAAAAAGAAATATTAATTCTAAAAAAGCAATTAGCAGAATAAATTTTAGAGGCTGATCGTAGTGATCAACCTTATTTTTGCAACTTCCCCCTACTCGCGCAGATTTTCCCGGTAAACAAGCAGCATAGCCGAGCGGTAATGCTTGCAAACCAATATTCAGCAAAAAGTATTTACACCCTTTTGTTCCAAGTTTGGTCTCCGTTAGTTAGTTCATGTTTAACAAAGTTTAACCCGGACTGAAAACCTTTCTGAGATACAAAGTTACAGACTTTTCTTGTTTCCGGAACAAGTCTCCATTACACTCTGACTTGCGCTATACACCGAATGATAATTTACAAACCTGGACGAAAAGGGGGTGTCTCTGAAGCTTAATTGAATAATTTAGTAGTCAGTTTGCCCGAAAAAATAATTCTTTATAACATTTTGTTGCTTATTGTTGTTATATTGATTGGAGGGTACGTTTTTTTCAAATGCAGTTCAGCTAACTGCCTGATCAATTGAAATTCCGTCGCACCCCCTGACATATTTTTTTCATAGACAATACCGGGTATTTATTTGTACAATAACATAAAAATATAATATCAATCGATTATGAAAAGTAGCATTATTCTTAATTTTTTACTGCCCGCTATAGTTTGTTCTACTCTTTACGGGCAGGGTAATTATGAAAAACAACGTGACGATATGGTTATTCATCAGATTAAGGCTCGTGGGGTAAATGACAAAAATACCCTGAATGCAATGAAAAAAGTTCCAAGGCATTTGTTTGTTCCGGCAGGTTACAGAAGCAAAGCCTACGACGACAGACCGTTGCCGATTGGTTATGGGCAAACCATTTCGCAACCGTACATTGTGGCATACATGACAGAATTGTTAAAAGCAGGGGCAGAGTCGACTGTATTGGAAATCGGTACGGGTTCAGGTTATCAGGCAGCAGTACTGTCCGGCATTGCAGAAAAGGTGTATACTGTCGAAATTATAGAAGAACTCGGACTTGCAGCAAAGAAAAGATTAAAAACGCTGAACTACAAAAACGTTGAAGTGAAGATTGCCGATGGATATGATGGTTGGAAAGAACATGCGCCATTCGATGGAATAATTGTAACTGCAGCTTCGGAATACATTCCCCCGCCATTAATCGAACAACTGAAGGATGGCGGCAGAATGATTATTCCCATTGGTTCTCCTTTTAATGTGCAAACCCTGATGATGGTAACCAAAAAAGGGGACAAGATCTCGACCAAAAACATGATGCTGGTTCGTTTTGTTCCATTTACCCGCAAGAAGTAAAATCGAAAAATTCAATGCCAATGTTTCGTACTAATCTGGCAATCGGACTCATTTCAGCTGCAATTATCGCTTTTCAGTTAGTGTTGATGCAAATTTTATCATATATCCAGTGGTATCACTTTGCCTATATGATTATTTCCGTTGCCTTGCTTGGATTTGGGGCTGCCGGCACATTTCTCACTGTTTTCCGGAAAAAACTCCAACGAAACTACGCCCTGATTTTTCCTCTTTTGTTGTTCATTACGGGCATTTTAATGTCAATAGTTGTTATTATTGCAAACACTGAAACTGTCCGTTTCGATTCTTTACTGATCTTTCACGATTTTCGTTATGCCGGCCGACTGGTTGCAACTTATTTCATTTTTTTTCTTCCGTTCTTTACGGGAGCGCTTGCTATTGGCATGAGTTTTTTGAAATTTGCCGGAAAAATAGGAAAAATATATTTTTCAAATCTCGTGGGTTCGGGTATTGGGGGCATTATAGCCTTGCTATTGATGCAGTTTGTTTTACCACAACAATTGCCGTTGATCATTGCCGTTATTGCTCTTGCGGGCGGTTTCGTTTCTTTTCCGAAAAATGCCGGAAAATTGCTGCAATCTGTTGCTTTGGTTTCCATTGTAGTTTTGCCGGCTGTATTATTCATTCCATATAAATTAAAGCCATCGGAGTATAAAGATATCAGCAAAACATTATTATTGCCCGATGCAACTGTAGAATACGAAAAAAGCAGCCCGTACGGACTGGTTCAGGTAGTTTCCTCCCCGGTGCTTCGGTATGCACCCGGGGTAAGTCTGGGTTATCGCGGGACTTTTTCTGTCCAAAAAGCCGTTTTTAACAACGGAAACTGGAATGGTTTTTTGATACCCGCTACGGACCGGGAGGAAACAAGTATTCTGGATTTTACCCCTCAATCCCTGCCTTATCAAATTGCGAAAAATGAAAAAGTACTAATCCTTGATGCCGCAACCGGCGAAAATGTTGCACTCGCCTTGTCGCATAATGTAACTGAAATAGTAGCCACCGAAGCCAATGCCGCAATTTTCAGTTTGCTTCAGCATTCTTTTGCAACCTATGATCAGGTTAAGCTCCGCCACACTTTGTCACGTACCTTTTTGGTTTCGGATACGTCCGGCTATCAGTTGATTGAACTTCCTGTTATCGGATCTTTTTTTGGCAATTCGGGTCTTAATGCCGTCGAATCGCACTTTGAACTGAGCATTGAGGCTTTTCATGACATGTGGGACAGACTCGCGGACAACGGGATGATTTCAGTAAGTTGCTGGATGGATTATCCGGTCAGGAATGCTTATCGATTGTTAGCTGTTATCGACCGGCTTCTCAAAGAAAAAAAGATAAAGCATCCCGAAAAACATATTATTGCCATCAGGAGTTGGTGTGCGGTTGCTTTTTTTGTGAATAAATCGGAATTCAGCAGGAATCAGGAAATACAGGCACAGCAGTTCTGCAACGATATGATGTTCGACCCATTGCTGATGCCCGGATCTACAGCAATCGACACTGGCAGTTTCAATGTGCTTCAGGATACTTCTTTTTTCAGGAATATTAAGCGATTATTGTCTTCGGAAGAGGAGAAAAATGCGTTTTTCAAAGAATATCCTTATCGTATTCAACCGGTTACAGATAACCGTCCATTTTTCTTCCAGCATATACGCTGGAGCGGAATTCAGCAGGTGATTTCCTCTTTCCGGAAAGGTGGCCTCCCTTTTTTGGAACTCGGATACCTGCTTGTTCTTTTTACCTTTGTGCAGATACTGTTTATTGCCGGTTTTTTTATTATTGTACCTCTTTTTTTCAAGCGATGGAAAAGCAAAGACAAATTCCGGGTTTTCTTCTATTTCAGCGGAATAGGGTTGGCTTACATGTTTGTTGAGATAGTTTTTATTCAGCATTTTACATTTTATTTCGGACAGGCAATTTACGCTGCCGCAGCAAGCATAAGCATGCTTCTTATCGCTTCCGGACTTGGTAGCTATTATTCGGTTTTTTTGCAAATCACAAAAAAAATACTTTTTCTTATCCCAATTATAATTGGTGTTGTGTTGCTGATTTATTCGTTTTTGCTTCCCACTGTCCTTTCCTTGACGATTGGAGTGGCACTCCCGTTAAAAATATTCATTTCAATAGTTCTGACAGGCATACCCGGATTTTTACTGGGCATTCCTTTTCCGGCAGGAATAAAATATTTATCAGAAAAAAGGCAGGCAGATATTCCCCGGGCATGGGCTTTTAACGGTTATTTTTCAGTAATCAGTACAGCCCTTGCCACAATTATAGCGGTGGAAGCAGGTTATGTTTTGTTGTTGCTTATTGCTGGTGTTACCTATGCATTGGCAGGTTTGTCTTATTCACGCCAAAAAAACTGATCAAAATTTTCAGTGCAAGTTATATTCTGCAATATGTCTGAACTATGATTATATCAGATTAAAAGATTTAGCAGAAAGTGCAATAATTCAAATCTGTTTATACTTCGTGTTTATAAGTCTTTTAAATTCCATACTTTTACTCCCAAAATTTATCAACAACCCAACTTCGATATTATATGCTTCGAGATAGTTTATTGCTTGAGCCAAATGTACGTCTTCAAGTTTAATAATAGCCTTCAATTCTACAGAAACCACTTCTTCCACAAGAAAATCAACTCTGCGTGTACCTACCTGAATGTTCCGGTAATAAATTGGCATTTCAAACTCTCTGTTAAAATTTAAATCACAATATGGCATTTCAATAGCTAAAGCCCGTTGATAGATTACTTCCTGAAATACAAAGTATTCATGAACAAAAAAAAATAAACTCTCCGTGAATAAAGCCATTACCCAATACTTTATGTACTTGCATGGCAGCCCCTATCACTTTTCCGGTAATATCTTTGTATTTATATTCTTCCATACAATAACTTTTTTAATCGTTTTTTGAAAGCGAACAAAACACTTTCCCACTTTTTACATTAGATTAAATCATTAATCATATTTCAAAGTATCTGTTTTTATCTGATTAATCAGCTTAATCCTGGTTCAGACAGTTTCCACAAAGTGAATGCGAGAGCAAAACCCGCGAAATGCACGTCAGCCGCCAACTGCACATAAATGTGTTATGCCCTCGTTTTTTATTTTTTATATTTCTTAAATAGTTTTTTCAGTTGTTTCTCATTCTTTGAATATTTATAGAGGTTATCTTCTATTAATATAGAACCTAGGGTCAAATCAAAAATTTTTTCTTTGTCCTGATTTGTTTCATTTAAACATTTCAAATGAATTACCAAAGTTTCATAAAACTTATCAATATAGTACTCTTTATAACTTTGAGCCTTATCTTCTGACTCGATATTAATTTTAAAATCTGGAAAGTTTATTGCTGTTTTTTTTATATTTTTGCAAAACTGAATCAGAACATAAATTCACTTAATATGACCAAAGAAAAAATAGAAGAAATCCGACAGGACTTTCCAATTCTGGAAGAGAAAATATACAATAAACCGCTTATTTATTTCGATAACGGTGCCACTACTCAAAAACCGCGTTGTGTTGTCGAAAAAATTGAATTTTCATATTATCATCAAAATTCTAATATACACCGCGGTGTTCATTACCTAAGCCAAAAAGCGACCGAAGCACATGAAGCAGCACGAAGTAAAGTTGCAAGGTTTCTTGGTGCTTCTAAACGGGAGGAAATCATTTTCACGCGCGGCACCACCGAAGCCATCAATTTGGTGGCATTTTCATTTGGCGAAGCTTTTTGTAAAGCAGGCGATGAAGTGATTATTTCGGTTATGGAACATCATTCCAATATAGTGCCCTGGCAAATGCTTTGCGAACGCAAAGGAATGACTTTGAGGGTTATACCAATGAATGAGAAAGGCGAGTTGAAATTAGATGTATTACAAACCCTGATGAATGAGCGCACTAAAATTATTTCGGTAACACATGTTTCGAATGTGTTGGGAACTATCAATCCGGTAAAGGAAATTATTCGGATGGCACACGAAAAAAACATACCGGTTCTGATTGATGGAGCACAGGCAGTACCTCATATTCATGTCGATGTACAGGATTTAGATGCTGATTTCTATGTTTTTTCGGGTCATAAAATATATGCCCCAACCGGTATAGGCGTGTTATACGGCAAAGAAAAATGGCTGAATGCAATTCCTCCGTATCAGGGTGGTGGAGAAATGATTCAGACCGTAACTTTCGAAAAAACAACTTACAACGAACTTCCTTTTAAATTCGAAGCAGGTACTCCCGATTATATCGGATCGGCTGCATTGGCTCAGGCTTTAGAATATGTCGAAGGGATTGGCATTCAAAATATAGCCGAATACGAACATGAGTTGACAAAATATGCCGAATTGAGATTAAAGGAAATTGAAGGCATGAGATTTTTTGGAACTTCGAATGAAAAAAGTGCTGTGGTTTCATTTCTGGTAGGCAATATTCATCCTTACGATATAGGAATGTTGCTCGATAAATTAGGTATCGCCGTTCGCACCGGACACCACTGCGCACAACCACTTTCGGATGCATTGGGCATCCCGGGTACCGTACGTGCTTCGTTCGCTTTTTACAACACAAAAGAAGAAATTGATCTGTTTATCGAAGCATTGAAACGCGTGGTGATGATGCTGAATTGACCCCAAACCCCTCCCGATAAAAGAATCGGGATAAATGGCGGGGCTTAAAAACCGACATCTCAAAGTTCTAAATCACAACATTAAATACATAGCTAACTAAAATAGTAACCCCGATTCCCGATAGCTATCGGGACGGGATAAATAGTAAATAAATTTATGACTATCAACGAAAAACAAAATAATATTGTCGAAGAATTTGATCAATTTGACGATTGGATGGATAAATACTCATTGCTGATTGATTTGGGAAACTCATTACAACCAATTGACGAAACGAATAAAGTTCCCCAGAATATCATCGAAGGTTGCCAAAGCAGGGTCTGGTTAACTGCCGATTATCAGGATGGAATTATCACTTATCGTGGCGAAAGCGAAGCTATTTTGGTAAAAGGCATAGTATCGTTATTAATTCAGGTACTTTCGGGACACACGCCGGACGAAATTCTTAACACCGAGTTGTATTTTATCGAAAAAATCGGATTACGCGAACACCTCTCTCCTACCCGTTCGAACGGTTTATTAGCAATGATAAAACAAATGAAACTGTACGCGATTGCCTATAAATCGAAGGGAGGATGACTCCTGCCCCCTAACCTGAACAAACCAGAGCCAAAGAGTTAGAACGCAAAACACGCAAATTTACGCAAATTTTGTTTTCGATAAAATTCTGATAATTAGCTAAAATTTTGATAGTTTAAAAATATTATGTCCATCCCGATATATCGTGGAACGCTAATTTGAAAGATAAGATACTGAAGTGGATTGAAAAAAAATAGCTCATTTTTAATATAAAATTAATCTCAAAAACTTCCTTTAATGGGTTAATTTAATGCGTGAAATACAACACCTTACCAGAAATAAACGGATACTCCAATTGGTTTTATCTGTTTTCATTTCTGTCTCACTTTCTGCGCAATCTATTCATCTGAAATGGATTGGCGAAAAACCTGCACTAAAAACCGGTGTCAGCTGGGGCGTTCCGTTCGAAAAAGGAATAGTAAAAAAGTTACAATCCTTTACTTTATTTGCCGACAAATCAGAGATTCCTGTACAAACTTGGACTTTAGCATGCTGGGCTGATGGTTCGGTAAAATGGCTTGGACTGGCTGCCGTTACCGACTCCCAAAATGATTTTCAACTTAGCTTCACTTCCAAAGCAAAAAAACTGAAGGTTTAACCGTAACTCGAACTGCCGGTTTGATTTCAATAAATACTGGAGCACTTTTGTGCGAAATACATTCAACCGGGAATTTTTTGTTTAAAAATTTGAAAATCAACGGAAAAACAATTTCCGAAAACGGACGATTGATTTGTACGCTCGAAGATAAATCGAAAATTGATGAAAACATTGTTCAATATAATGATTTTCAAAGTATTATAAAAGAAGTTACGGTTGAACAGACCGGTCCTGTTCGTGCAGTAGTGAAAGTTACAGGAATGTTTAAAGCGTTGAAATCTGACAGGGAAATTTTTCCGTTTACCGTTCGTTTGTATTTTTATGCCGGTTTGCAAACTGTCCGTGTGGTTCATTCCTTCGTTTACGATGGCAATCAGGATAAGGATTTTATTAAAGGATTGGGAATTGTATTCGATGTTCCGTTCCGTGAACAGATACAGAACCGCCATGTGCGCTTTTCGGGCGAAAACAGCGGATTGTGGAGTGAACCGGTCAAACCTATCGTTACCCGTTCCCCTTTTGTTTACAATGGAGACAGAGATATTCCCCAAAACCGTGAGGCGTTGGACTTCTTTGATGCTGCAATTAAGTCAGGAAAAGACTTTGATATGAATAAATTTACGAATAAAAAATGGGTAAAAAACACAGGGATATTGCTTCATTCTGATTGGGCTGGATATATAGATTTATCCAACCCAGTTAGACGTAGAATATTTGAAAATTATTTAAACAAATCTAAATAAGATTGTTCATATTTACGAAAATCAGACATTGTTATACCCATGTCTTGTATTGCTTCTTCGATACTGCATTTGGTCTTGTTCATTCTCCTGTACGCAATCCAAACAGAGTGTTGAATTTCTGTTTCCCTATCGATGGTAAATTCCGAATGCATTTTGTCAGTTAGTTCTTCTTTCATAATTTAATCTTCCCTCTGTTAGTTGGCTTGCGAGTGAGTTCAAATAAACTCACGGTGCATTTTTTGTTAGAA
>JAURYY010000315.1 GCA_030653695.1 Paludibacter sp.
CTATCAACCGTTTCTTTGAAAAGAGCCAATTTTAATTATCATTACCAATCAACGGAATTAGCGCATCAGCAAATTCCGTAACCGGATTAGCATTAGTATCAAACCACGCAGGTACGTATTTTATTATTTGTAAGTAGCTGAAGCTTAAATTTACAAAAAGTAAATTTATAATAATAAGATGGATGATTTTCGTTTGAGTGTAGCTTATAAATCAATTAATATGCTAATATTTTCTTTCACGGTTTGCGAAAGAACTGTTGGCAAATCACCCACTTTACTTATTAGTCTTTTATTATCAATAGCTCTTATTTGATCTATCATAATATCACAATTTTCATGTAAATTTCCCATTCCTTTTTTAATATGAACTCTCAATATTTCCACTTCTTTTTTAACGTTAGTAGTGATAGGACAAACTATTGTTGAAGGATGTGAAATTTTATTTAATAAATTAGTTTGAACAATTAAAACAGGACGTTTTTTCCCTGTTTCTGTTCCTATTTGCGGACTTAAATCTGCAATCCAAATCTCAAATTGCTTCAACTTCATAATCGATTGCTTCAAATTCGGTGAGTACTTTCATGGATTCTTTGCCTATAAGATTTGACTCATTTTTAAGTCTTTTTTCTAAGTTAAGTCTTTTTTGAACTTTATTGTAATAGTCAATAGCTTCGTTGATATACCTATTACGCGGTTTTTTGTTTTTTGCAAGAATATTTTCTGTTTCTTCAAAAATCAAATCGTCAATTTTTAATGATATTGTCTTCATTGTTTTTCAGTATTTATTTTGTAAAAGTACATCTATTTTGTATATACTCAAAGTGTATTTAAATATTTTTTTATTTGTCGAACAACTCTCTTTGAATAAGTTTTTTATATTCTACAATTGTTGCTTTTTAATATTATTCCTAACTTTGCAGCCCTTTATTATATTTTGTTTTATTTTCCCCTTTAGGGTTCGGCGTGAGCGTTCGACTGAGCTCACCCCGATAGCTATCGGGGAAGTCTCCCGTCAACGCTTGAAGGGGACTTGAAGTTAGTTTTGTTTGTATCCACGTATTTTTAAATTTTGGCTCAATTCTAAAACGTGGTTGACAGTTTGTATATTCTAAAAAAGTACATTAGGATTCCATATTAATATCAATTGAACGCTGATTTACGCTGATTTAACGGATAATCCCGAAAGCTATCGGGACGGATAAGAATTCCGATAAATCGGAATGATTTTTCTTCAAAATCAATTGACAAAGTCAATTTTAAATCCGTTATTGAATATAAAAATCAGTGTAGATCAGCTTAATCCGTGTAAATCAGCGTTCTATTCTCTCTTGCTTTTTTTAGCAAATAGTCTCAAAACCAAATAATAAACTATCAACCGTTTCTTTGAAAAGAGCCTTTATTTTTACAAAAATACTGAAAAAATGATAACTACCCAGCCCCCTAACCCCTTAACCCCGATAGCTATCGGGGGGAATGAGGCGGGGGAGTTTGTAGCGCGTTAATTAATGTTGTCTTGATAAAATAATATTGGTTTTTTTTATTTTCTTTTTTTACGCCTTTTTTCATTAAAAACGGCATCATTATTATCTTTTAAATGCTAAATTATTCTAATATATGTGCTGGGTAGCAACAAAAAATGATGAAATGCGATGAATTTCGAAATGAATATTTAATCAGATATTGATTTAAGATAAGTTGGGATTCTCACCTCTTACTCCCGATAGCTATCGGGACACCTCTCACCTCTACCCAACCAGACTCCCAATCTGATAAACAGCAAACGCAACCAACCAGGCTATGCCCGTGGTATAAACCATGGTGAAAACAGCCCAACCCCAGTTTGCTTCTTTTTTGATGGCTGCAATAACGGCAACACAAGGAAAATAAATGAGTATAAAAAGCATAAAACCAAAACTTACAAGCGGTGTGTAAACCTGCTCTCCTATCCTCGATCCCCTGTGGTGCTTCTGTTCTTTGAGCTTATTCTGCAAAGATTCGGAACTTTCATTCTGCGTATCTGCCTGATAAAGAACACTCATCGTGCTTACTACAATTTCTTTGGCAGCCAAACCAGAAATAATACTGACTCCCATTTTCCAATCGAATCCGAGTGGTTGCATTACCGGTTCGATGGCATGGCCCATTTGTCCGATATACGATTTTTCCTGACGTTCCGACTCTTTATCAATTTGCAATATATTAACATTTTCAGCCTTTTGTTCTGAAGTTAACTGCATATCGGCTTCGATTAAAGCCATTCGCGCATCGTAATCGGTACTGTAATCAATCTCACGTGGGAAATAACCCAGTGCCCAGATTAAAACGGAAGCAATTAGAATCACACTTCCCATTTTGCGCAGGTATTGCTGTCCTTTGTACCACATGTGTAAAGTAGTATTGCGCAAAGTCGGGATACGGTATGGAGGTAATTCCATCACGAAAGGAACTTCTTTTTTCGAAAAAGCTACTTTTTTTAGTATTAAGGCAGTAATAATTGCCAACAAAATGCCAATCAGATAAATAGAAAACAATACCAAACCCTGATTTTGGAGAAAAACAGCCGAAATAAGCAACACATAAACCGGCAGTCGGGCACTACACGACATAAAAGGCGTAATAACCATGGTCAGAATCCGGTCTTTGCGGTTATCTAAAGTTCGTGTAGCCATTATCGCCGGCACATTACAGCCAAAACCCATTACCAAAGGAATAAATGATTTACCGTGAAGACCGATTTTGTGCATCAGTTTATCCATGATAAACGAAGCTCGCGCCATATAACCGGTATCCTCCATCAACGAAATAAAAAAGAAAAGAATCAGAATATTAGGCAGAAAAATAATGACACCTCCCACCCCGCCGATTATGCCATCGACCAATAAATCGCGCAAAGGTCCATAAGGCATAATACTGCTCACCCACCCGCTTAATGCATTAACTCCGGCATCGATCCAATCCATCGGAAAACTACCGAGTGTAAATGTAGCCTGAAACATGAACCACATAAAAAAGAAAAAAATCGGAAATCCCCAGAATCGGTGCGTAAGAATAGCATCAAAGTCTCTCTTCGATTTTAATTTATCGGGTTTTAGAACGGTGTAGGTTTCTTTTAACGCTCCATCGATAAATCCGTATTTGGCATCGGTAATTATTGTTTCCGATTTCTCGGCATATTCTTTTTCGAGCTTTACTATTGCCTGTTCGGCTACCGACTTAATCTGTTCAAAATTATCAAATTTACGCAGTAGGTTTAGTGTAGTTTTATCCGTTTCGAGCAATTTTAAAGCTACATACCTCGATGAAACCTTATCGCGGATTTTCGGCGACTTCCAAATCTCAGTCTGAATGCTGCGAATGGCTTTTTCAATCATCTCGCCATAGTTGATGTGAATATGCCGCACATTCGGGTCGCGGTCTTCGTACACTTCCACTAATTTATCAAACAGCTCGTTAATGCCTTTCCCATTTTTAGCTACTGTGGGTATCACCGGAATGCCGACCATTTCGCCAAAGGCATTATAATCGAATCGAACACTTTTATTTTCTAATTCGTCGTACATATTCAAAGCAATAACTACTTTGACATTCATGTCGATCAACTGTGTGGTAAGGAAAAGATTCCGTTCGAGATTCGATGCATCAATCACATTTACAATAATGTCGGGCATTTTGTCCATAATGTGTGTACGCACAAAAAGTTCTTCGGGCGAATATTCGGTTATGGAATAAGTGCCCGGCAAATCGACAATGCGGAAAAGATATCCATCTTTTTTCAGGGTGGCTTCTTTGGCATCCACAGTTACTCCGCCATAATTGCCTACTCGTTCGTGCGAACCGGAAGCGTGGTTAAAAAGTGTGGTTTTGCCACAGTTCGGATTACCCACTAAGGCTATGTTGATGACCTTTCCTTTTTCTATTGCCGAAATTTTTAGCGTTTCCTCATCGATAACACCCTGAAAATCAGCACAAGAAATATTGATTGCTTCTTCCTCAGTAATCACTTCAACTAATTCGGCTTCACTTCGGCGCAACGACACATTATAACCCATAATTTCGTATTCGACAGGGTCTTGCAGTGGTGCATTTTTTATCACCCTGACTTTTTTTCCTTTTACGAAACCCATTTCGGTAATGCGTTTGCGAAAAGCGCCATGACCAAGCACTTTGGTAACAATTGCCTCACCGCCGGTCTGAATTTCTGAAAGATATGTTGTTTTTGTTGTCATTTTTTTTGTGTTACTAATACCCTAAACCGGTATTACTAATTATGGAATTGACTTTTCATTTATTTTTTTTTGAAAATTTTATTCAAAAAATTTAGTGTTACGTATTTTTGGATTAAGTTCAGCATAAACTGAAAAAAATATTTTCACTCAGTAAGTGTTTTACAAACTTATTCGTAGTGCAAAGTTAATATATTACCTTGCTTCTTCCCACTGATTTAAACGTTCTACGCATACTAATGTTCATTTATTCATTTACATCGCTTCAGTAAATGTCAATGATTTTTTCATTTTTTTTACATTACAAAATTACTATATAGTTTTTAAATATTTTATCCCAATAAATAATGAATTTTATCCTGTTAATTTCTTATTGCATTAATAAGTTGTTGTTTTGGTTGCAAAAAATTTATTTTTAAGCAATAAGTTGATAATGTCAAATTAACTGCCGACAGGCTTTTACATCCAGTTTTTTTTCAATTTTGAATAATAAATCAACGGAAAAATTAAAAGCTGAAAATATTGAAACTTTGTTCAGGTTGCAAGCTCCCTATAACAAAACTTAAGGCAAAATTTTTTGTTGAAAAATTGAATCGATGCCATCGCCTTGAAATACAGCAAAATGTATTGCATTAACTTTTTAGTTTTTATTAATATTAACGACAGGAGATACTGTAATATACTAAAAAACCAAGCCCTGTTCCGGAATCAGAACAGGGCTTGAGTTTTGTATCGTAACAATATAATTTACTTCTTATTGTTAAATCTTTCGTTCAGCAATTTTGTTACTTCTTTTGTGATATCATAACCTTCGGTAGTTAACAATATATTATCACTTGAAGTATTACTGAGAATAATTTCGTATTTCTTATTTTTATTATACTGTTTGAGAAAAGTATTAATGGTATCTCTCAACTGTTCGCTCATTTTTTGTTGCGATTGCATAAGTTGCTGGCTCAATTGTCCATCGAGTTCTTGAAGTTCCTGGCGTTTGCGTAAGAGGCGTGTTTGTTCCTGCTCCGCCCTTTCGCGACTTAAAAAAGCATTGTTTTCGAGCTTCTTCTGAAATTCACCCATTTCTGTTTCCAGCGTCCGTGCTCTGGTATTTATACTCAATCTTGAGTCTTCTTGTTTTTTTATCAACGATTCGTTAGCATCTTTGGCAAACTGGTAATTAATAAGCAACGAATCAATATTGATGTAAGCAACGGGCAATTTGCCATAACCGGTTGAATCTTTAGAATTAAAAACTGCTGATCCTGTTTCATTGGGCTTAAGACTATATACTTTTACAAAAAGAACAATTACTGCAATCAGCAGTATTCCGTTAAAAATGAGTGAAAGATTTTTCATACAAACAATAATTTACTTATTTTGTTATTTGGTCAATTAATTCTGATATATTTAAAGGTTTCACTTTGGAACGCGCTTCTCTGTCTTGCGAAGTGGCGCATGCTATGCCTTTATCTTTCAACCCTTTGATTCCTCCAATATGTATATTCGGGAATTTTCCGCCTTTCACAAAAAAAATTCGTACTCCAAGTAGCAATACCCCGACAAATAATAAAATGGCTGAAATAATAAAAGCGAAGAACATATATTTCTTTTAAATTGAACACAAAGATAATTTTTTTAAAGCAGTTCGATAAATTGCTTTCCTGTTTTTTAGTAAATTGAATTTTTTGTTGCTTTTTTTAACTTTGACCCTGAAAATTTATTTATATTTAAATGTATAATCGCAAATATATTGTATTGAATTAAAGACATTTATGAAATTTATTTTCTTAAACTTCAAAATATGTAACCAATCATTATTAAAAAAACCGGACTGACTTATTATCAATCCGGTTTTTTGTTTGTAAAAAAAGAGCAAACAATTAGTATCTTGCCGAAACTACATTCCAGTCAACAAGATCCCAAAGTGCTGCCACATAATCGGCTCGCCGGTTTTGATAATCGATATAATAAGCATGTTCCCAAACATCAAAAGTAAGTAACGGAACCAGACCGTGAGTCATCGGATTTCCGGCATTGCTTTCTTTGGCAATGGACAGTTTTCCATCGGCATCTTTCACCAACCATGCCCATCCTGATCCAAAAACCGTAACAGCAGCTTTATTAAATTCGACTTTGAAATTATTGAGCGAACCGAAAGCACCATTAATAGCATTGGCAAGTTTTTCGCTGGGCTGACTTCCTTTGTCTGGTGTTAGCGACAGGAAATAGAAGTTGTGATTCCAAATTTGTGCGGCATTATTGAATACAGGTCCATCCGATTTTTTTACGATCGTATCTAAATCTGCATTTTCAAATTCGGTTCCAACAACCAATCCATTCAGGTTATTAACATAAGTAAGGTGATGTTTACCATAGTGAAAACCGATGGTTTCTTGGCTGATAATGGGCTCTAATGCATTGTGTGCATAAGGCAACTGAGGCAATTCAAATTTCATATTTCTGATTTTATAAATTAATTAAATAAGTTTCAATATAAAATTCATAACGTAGAATATGTCAATATTGTTTTTAGAAAATTCATTTTATTTATTAAAAAAAGTAATTTTATTTGGTAATGCGTTTTATTCTTTGGATATTTGTAAAATAAAATTATATTAAAAATCAATTCGAGAAATTATGAGCAAAAAAGTTCGTTTATTTTTTATGGCTGCCATCGTTGTGTTGGCATTTACCGGATGTAAATCGAAACAGAAAATAGCTTCGATCCCCGGAGGAAATATTCCGGCAAAAACTGAAACAACAACAACAACAGTAACACCAGTAGATCGGAATGCCGAAAATGAGGTAACACGCAATGAATCGTTTACACTTTCTGAAGGAGATGCTAATTTATTAAAATTCAAATACCATGTTGTGGTTGGAAGTTTTAAAAGCCAGTCGAACGCAAAAGGATTACAATCCTCACTGGTAAATGAAGGTAATAAAGCATTAATTGTTATCAATGACCAAGGAATGTACCGTGTATTAGTTGCTTCTTACAATGAATACTCGCAGGCACGCTCAAAGATCAGCCAGATTAAAGACCGTTTTGCTGATGCATGGGTATTAGTTCAAAAATAAAAAGAAATAAATACTGCATAAAAAAAGGCTGTCAACCGACAGCCTTTTTTTATTGCAAAAAATAAAACTTATTTAAAACTTAAATCCAAGTGTAACGACAATATTGTTATTCGAAGTAATCACTCTTGCCGGTGCAACTGCCAAATTTTCATCTAAATTATTTGAATTATATGGATAATAATTTTCATCAATAATTTTATTCATAAAAGCAAAGTCGATATGCCATCCTGATTCTTTATATCCAAAACCTGCCGAAAGATAATCGGTACGGTTACGTAAAAAATATTCAGTATCAGTTCTGATGGTGTTATAACGCATATATTTTGCTGCGGTAGTTTGAGTTGGCGAACTTGAATTAGCATATCCGGCTCTGACCGCAAAATTATCGGTCAATTTATATTCACCGCCTACTTTAATGGTCCTTGCATTATTCATCATCTCGCGCATACCATCATTTTCATCTCTGAACTGTGTTTTATTATCAATACCTATAAAACGAGTGCCTTGATAATTTACCTTTGAATATTCGGCACTCAACAGTCCATTAGTTCCTGCTATAAATGCCACACTGATATTGTATTGCAAGGGAGACTGAATTTTATAATCGGAATAACCATCTTTGGGTGTAGTTATCCAGCCACTCTTATCAGCTCCTGAATTATAATCAAGTTTAGCATAATAATAATCTTTTAAAGTATAAATAGTGGGCGAGTGCAATGATAAACCTATACGTATAAAATCGACCGGAACGAAAATCGCTCCCAGATTCAGGTTCATACCGGTTCCTAATGTGGAGTATTCGTTTGACAATGACATTCCTCCACCTTCATCATAATTTTCGGAATAAATACTATTTACGCGGTAATCAATTGATTTAAGATTTAAGGTAGCTCCCACAAAAAATTTATTACTGAAATTTCCCGACCATCCAAGCGAATATTCGTCAACAAATCCCTGTTCCTGAAGCGAATATGCTGGGAGTACTTTTTCATCATTGTTCAACAGCGATGACCATACACCCGGTTTTGTCGGGCTTTCGTTCATCAAATAACCCTTGTAAGCCAACACCGAAATCCATGGAACATTCACATTATCGAAAGGTTCGTATTTATCAGTATACGCAAGATCTGTTCCTATTATTCCGGCTGAGAAATATGCAAAATAATCAGTTATAGATGAACCTGATGACCCGCCTTTAATATTCAAATTGCGATTAAAATTTTTAAGGCGGTTATAATTAAATGCCCAGTTTGAACTCTGCAAGCCCGAATTTCCGCTTTCAATCCTCCAAGTTGGTACTGCAAATATGAAAGCCATGTTGTTTGCATTCAACTTATATAAGTCATCGTACGCATTGGTTTTGTTCCATTTTGAAGCGGTTTGTTGCATAAGGACATTCATTGTTCCTGTAATTTCTGATTTTCGGTAAATACCCAACCCTGCCGGATTATCTTTAATGGCAGATGGGTCGCCTCCTAACGCTCCGAACGCTCCGGCCATACTCATGTAACGCGCTGTGCCGTTTATATCGGTTTCAACAAATTTTAAAGCATCAAATTCAGTTTGCGACATTATAAACATGCTGCTAAATAAAACCGCTATGGTTAAAATATTTCGTTTCATATCTGTTCTGTTTTTTGACTTATTTATTTTATATTTATTTCATTGTTAACCATAAAGTTATCGTCTGCCGCCCGAACTGCTCCCGCCCGAACTGCCTCTTGAATCGCCACCCGAACTACTGCTGCTGCTTCCCGAACTACTGCTTCCCGATGAATATGTGCTTGTAGAGCTGCTGTTGTTGTAAGTAGGTGTGCTGCTACGAGTAGTAGTAGGTGTGCTGGTGCTGGTATTTCCCGAACTTCTTGATGCAGATGGGGATGAACCGGTAGAATAGCTGCTCCGCGTGGCAGAACCAGAAGATGTAGAATAACTTCCCCGAGAAGTTGACCCCGAAGGAGTAGAATAACTGCCCCTTGAGGTTGTAGCACTATTGTCAACAGTAGTTGAAGTACGCGGACGAGTATCAATATTTGAAGAACCTGTACGGGTACCCTGTACGTTGCTGTTATTGTAATTTGAGCTTCGGTTATAATCGCCTGTGCTACCCGAAGTTGACCTTGATGTTGATCTTGAAGTTAATTCCGAATTAGTGGATGAACGGACAGTACGTGATCCGTCTGAACTGTTGACACCTGACATTCGGTTATTTTCGCCACTGACGGCGGTGTACGAATTACGGTTTGAATTATAACTTCCACCCGATAACGATGAAGATCTGCTTCCTGAATTTGAAGCAGTAGATCCTATCCTTGAAGTGCCGGGTGTATTATAATTCCTCCGGTTCGATTCACTGTGCGCAGTATTTCTTTCGGTATAACCAGCACTTCCCCAAGAGCTATTTCCCCAATAAGGTGAATAACCTCCGTAGTAGCCTCCGTAAGGATAACCGTAACCCCAGCCATAATCATAATATCCTCCATACATTCCTCCATACATTCCACCATACATTCCGTAATTCCACGGATTGTTCCAACCCGAATAATAAGAGGGTCCGTACCAGTTGCGCCACATCCAGCTGTTGTAACTATAAGGACTGTAATAATAATTGGTCCAGTAAGGATTGGTCCAAGTAGGAGTAACCCAGGCATAAGAATCATCAATATAAACATTCCAATCGTTACTATTTAAGAAAAACACACTGTTATAGTCGGGGTCGCCAATAAAAACAGTATATTTCGGATTGTGAAAACGACGAATGCGTTCTGCATATTCCAAGTCGGAAGCACTGCCTTTGAATTCGTTCAGGTAACGACCTTCTTCCTGAGCATATCCTGCTGTATCATTGATGTTATCACTAACATATATCGTATCGCGCACAATGCGATCGATATAAATAATTTCTTTGGCTCCATTTTTATAATTCGGACTCCTTGAAGTAGTGGTTTTTGTAACGGTCATTTTTTTCGCATCGCTCGGCTTGAAATAAATATCGTCGAATAGTTGCAAATTTTGACTGAAAGCTGACATTGAAGTCAACAGTAAAACCACAAGTAAATTGATTGTGAACGGTCTCATAGTAGTACCTCCTAATTATTTTAATTTATATGTGTTTATTATCAATAATCATGCCATTACATGCACTTTTTAAATTGTTTTTCTATTGAAATCGGGACTATAAATGTAATGCATTTACTTCAATTTTGTTTACTTTTGCAGTCGATTATAAGAAATTTATACACAATTTTATATTTGACTCATTAAAACCAACATAAAAAAAAACAGATAATGAACTACATTCAGATTACCTTTTGCATCGCATCCTTTGAAGAATATATGGCTGATGTATTGGCATCACAATTGGTTGAAATTGGATTTGAGAGTTTCGAACTTACAAATGAAGGTACAATTGCATACATTCAAGAACATCTGTTTAACGAGATGGTTCTGAAACAATTACTTGCCGATTTTCCACTTGAAATTAATATTGAGTACGAAATTTCGAAAATCGAGGCAAAAAATTGGAATGAAGAGTGGGAAAAAAACTATTTTGAACCCATCGTCATTGATAACGAATGTGTAATTCACAGTTCGTTTCACAAAAATGTACCCCAAGCGCGTTATAAAATAATTATTGACCCGAAAATGTCATTCGGCACCGGCCATCACGAAACAACCAGTTTGATGATAAGCGAAATTCTGAATATGACGACTGAAAACAAGAATGTACTTGATATGGGTTGCGGTACGGCTGTGTTAGCAATTTTGGCTTCGATGTGCGGTGCAAAAACAGTATTGGCAATTGACATAGATGAATGGTGTACCAAAAACTCAGTGGAGAACATAAATCTGAATCATGTTTCACCCATCGAAGTAAAAACTGGTGGAGTCGAATTGCTCTGCGGATTGCATTTCGATATTATTATTGCAAACATCAACCGCAATATTTTACTTGCCGATATGCATAAATATGCGGATTGTTTAACTAAAGGCGGTAAATTGTTTATGAGCGGATTTTATAAAGAAGACATCCCGGTTATCGAAGCAGAGGCGAACTGCAACAGTTTAAAACTGATGGGTTTTAAAGAAAAAAATAACTGGGTAGTGGTGGAAACAGAGAAGATGGGTTGAAATTACTTTAATACTTCGACTGGGCATAAATTGAGCTTTACATCGACTGGGCATAAATAAATATCCACATTTCAACCATTTGCTTTCATCTCAATTATTTTTGCAATGTGTAAAATTTGCCCGCTCAGTATAAATATAATTCAACTACTCACCTGACATTAATTTAAATGACTATCGGCTTTTGTACCCAACGTTTTTTTTTATTTGTAAAACAATAAATAATGGCTCATTTCTAAGACAAGGTTGATGGTATATGGTTAGTTTTCGAATCTATTTTCTGTGAAGAAATGGAAAAGAATGGAACATCCCTCAAGCGGTCAGTCGGGAGCGTGCAGCAACTGACCGGTTTTTTTCCGGT
>JAURYY010000323.1 GCA_030653695.1 Paludibacter sp.
AATTAGTAGTCTTAAATCATTCCGATTTATCGGAATGAAAATCCTCCCGATAGACTTCGGCGTGAGACTTCGGCCTGAGCTCAGTCGAACGCTCAGTCGAACGCTATCGGGATCAATCCGCTTAATCAGCGAGAATCCGCGTTCCATTCTTTTCCATTTCTTCACAGAAAATAGATTCGAAAACTAACCATATACCGTCAACCTTGTCTTAGAAAAGAGCCATTATTTATTGTTTTACAAATAAAAAAAAACGTTGGGTACAAAAGCCGATAGTCATTTTATTTTTTATCATCCATTCAATAATTAATTCGTGCTGCTTTCATTATTTTTTCATGACTCACATCAAAAAGTACTATTCTTTTATGGGTTTATGACGTTTCATAATAAAAAGAAAAGCCCCCATCAAACTCATGATTGCAGCAATGTAAGCAGCATAATCGTAATTGTTGAAAATATCGTAAATAGCACCACCTGTTAACGGACCAAAAATACCAGCCACTGCATACCCAAGAAAAACATAAGGGTAAACAATGCCAAGATTTGATATGCCAAATTCCTGCGATGTTTCTTTGGCAAACAGCACGAAATTTCCACCAAAACCAAATCCGATGAGAGCAGAAAGAAGAATATAAATTAAGGGCGACAAGGTTAGATATCCTATTAAGAAAATAAATACTGCCTGAAAAGTAAGTGCAAGAAAAATACTCAAACCGGCTCCAATATAATCGCTGATAAATCCCCAAAATAATCTTCCTGAAAAGTTAGCTAAGGCAAAGAATGAGACCCCTATGATTAAGGAATGTTTATCAATTTGATATTCGGATCCGATAGACATAAGATTTCCAATGATTAGAAGACCCGAAAAAGTACCAAAAAAAATGCCTGCAACTAATTTGTAGAAAAATGGGTTAGAAATAAAATGGGTTAGATTGAATTTCGGTTCTATAACATCTGTATCAGGAGCTTTCAGAAAATTGGATAAAAACAAGATAACTAAACCATAACCAATACCAATGTATATAAAAACTGTTAGAACATTTTTATCTAAGCTAAATAAATACTCTGTTAAAAATGAAAGCATAAATGCAGCCAATCCGAAACCTCCGGCTGCAATTCCGGTTATCAAACCCTTTTTATGAGGGAACCATTTCACGGGTGTTGTTAGAGAAGCCAGGTAGCCGAAGCCGGTACCGATTCCGGCTAAAAAGCCATTACCCAGCAAGATGAAATAAAAATTCCCATTCGAGAATCCGGACATTAGATACCCAGCACTAAAAAACAATGCTGAAATTACTGCAAGGGTACGCGGACTCCATTTTTTCTCAAGTTTTCCTACAAATATCATTGTTGTTGGGAATACCGCAATGAGTAATCCAAATACAAGTTGTGTCTGTGTGGATGAAAAGTGATAGTTTTTTATTAATTCAGGAACAAAAACACTCCATGCATATACACTACCCAAACAAAGCATGATGCCGAAAGAGGAAATAACTGTAGCTAATTTTTTCATTTACTTTTATTTATAAACGTTTTGTCTGTTAATATTTTCGCTTACATTGTCTCTGTATAAATGAATTTCCCAAAGTTACCAAGGCATCCTTTGAGAAATAATAATAATTGACATTGTCAAATTGACCTTCAATTTTCACAATATAGTCGAAATAATAATATTAAATTTGGTACAAAGTTAGTAATATTTTTTAAAACTCCTGTAGTGTCCAAAATACATGAGTGCAAATAATCGGCATATACAGTTAATAATCAACGCTATGCAAGATGCAAGTAAACTAAGCGCAACGTAATAATTGACAGTGATTTTTAATAACATTAGGAATGAACGCCTTGTCAATTGTTTCATACAACTCGCTTTGAAAAAAGATGAGAAAAGGCTAAGGTGCAAATATTATGATTTGCGTTATTGCGCTAATTGTCAGGTTTATAATGTGTTGTTGGTGATCGCCACTGTAGCGCAAGCCATCACTCCGGCAGTTTCGGTTCGCAATCTGCTTTCGCCCAACGAAACGGGAATAAATCCATTTTTAATTGCTTTTTCAACTTCATCTTTGCTAAAATCGCCTTCGGGACCAATCAAAATAAGTACATTAGAACACAAATTTAACTCATTTTTCAACAAACATTTATTGTAAATATTAACCTGATTTTTTTTTATTTCTTCGCCGAAAGCAATCTCCCTCTCCTTCCCGCAAGCGGGACAAGTCTCCGAGGGTTGGGGTGCGGTATAGCAATGCGCAATGAATTTCTGTGTTGCTGCTGTGTTTTTTATCAATTCATCAAAAGTACATTGGGGATTTAAACGGGGAAAGTAAGCTTTTACCGATTGTTTGGCTGCCGAAACAATGATTTTTTCCAATCGCTCAGCTTTTACTATTTTGCGTTCCGAAAACCTGCAAATAATGGGTGTAATTTCATCAACACCAATTTCAGTGGCTTTTTCGATAAACCATTCAAGTCGCTCGATATTTTTAGTGGGAGCAATGGCTATATGCAGTTTATAATTTCTTTTTCCGTATTCCTGTAACGATTCAGTTATTTCAAAAACACAATGTTTGGGATGAGGATTTGTAATTTTAGCTTTGTAATAACCTCCCGCACCATCTACCACTGCAATTTCATCGCCGTTCTGCAACCGCAATACTTTCACCGCATGCAGCGATTCTTCCTCAGAAAGAACAGTGCCGGAACGTAGATTTGGTACGTAGAATAAAGTCATGATAACTATTGACTATTTAAACATTTACTATTTACTATTTACTATTTACTATTTTAAAAATTGTACAATTGTACAATTAATAGATTTCTCCCTTTGCAGCCAACAAAGTATTTTTCAGCAACGACACAATAGTCATAGGCCCCACTCCGCCCGGAACGGGAGTAATGTATGAACATTTAGGTGCAACTTCGTCAAATTTCACATCGCCGCTTAATCGGAAACCACTTTTTGTTGTTTCAGAAGGAACACGGGTGGTACCTACATCGATGACCACAGCGCCCACTTTCACCATGTCGGCAGTTAGAAACTCCGGCATACCCAAAGCAGCTATAATAATATCCGCTTGCAAACAAATCTCTTTTAGATTTTTTGTACGACTGTGACAAACTGTTACGGTAGCATCACCCGGATAACCCTTTTGCATCATTAAACTTGCAATGGGTTTTCCTACGATATTGCTTCGACCGATGACCACACAGTTTTTACCCGAAGTAGGAATCTCATAACGTTTTAATAATTCTATGATACCTGAAGGTGTTGCAGAAACATAACAAGGCAAACCAATGGACATACGTCCCACATTTACCGGATGAAACCCATCCACATCTTTGCGATAATCGATTGCTTCAATTACTTTTTGTTCTGAAATATGCTTTGGCAATGGCAATTGAACAATAAAGCCATCCAATTCAACATCCTTATTCAACTTCTCAATTTTAGCAAGCAGTTCACTTTCAGTCACAGTGTCTTCAAAAGTGATTTTTGTTGAAGTAAAACCAACTTGTTCGCACGATTTTACTTTGTGCGCTACATACGTTTCGCT
>JAURYY010000167.1 GCA_030653695.1 Paludibacter sp.
AACAATAACGGAGATAACTTGTCATAATAGTCAGTTCGTTCTTTACATAAAACAAATTGTCACCTTTGAATTTGGGTTCAGTTATTTAACTATTGACTTTTTTTGATGTATCAGTATTTCAAAGAACGTCTCAACATTTCATTCCATGTTTTGAGTTGTAACTCATGATACAAATATAACATATTGAATAAACGAATTCCAAATATTTTACCTTGTATTTGCAAACAACTTTTCAACAGAGTTATTAACAGAATAATAAGCTGATTATCATTGTACATTCATTTTATCTGTTGATAACTATTGTTCTGGATTGTATTTTTTTATCATTAATTTCTCCACAATAATTATTATTATGGTTAATACAAATGCCATTTTATCTATTGAGTCCGTTTTATCAGCTTGATCAGAGTTTCTATTCTTAAAATTGAACCTAACCATAACGTTATTGAGCCTAAAAATTCAATCAAAAAAAGTGATTTTGAACGAAAAGTCGAAAATGCGTTTTTATTATAATTATAATTATTATATTTGCAAATATTTCTATAGCAATTGAGCTTATTTAGATAAATAAGTTATAGTGTTGAAGATTATTAAGATTAAATTCGAAACAACAAAGTAGCAAGGTTAAAAGCAATAAAAATAAGGACATTAAGAGTGTGTAAAGTAATGAAGTTCATAAAGTAATAAAGTCATTTTATAGTTATTCAGTACTCTAAATAGTCTAAATATCAATGTTATTTCGAGTCAATTAAAAGAAAAAACGGTTGTTTTTGTGCTAAAAGCACTAACAAATATCTACAATAAAAACCTTTAGGTTTAATAGTTTTTGTTTTTCACTTTTTGATAACAAATGTATTTAAAATTCTACAAAGTAAACCTTTGTATTCATGGAGGCTAAGTAGTAAAATATATGATAATTAGCTTCTTATATACAACAAAAAAATTAATCTGACATAATATTTTGCACCTTATAAATTTGCTGCATCTTATGTCTTGGATCTTGTCCCGATTGATATCGGGATGGATCTTGCGTTCTAATATATTAAACCTATTATAGTCGAATGAAATATTTTTTACTTTTGTTTTTACTATTCGGCTTTCAACTTGCTTATTTACGCATTGCCGGTCATTTCAATATTGTTGACAAACCAAATGAACGCAGTTCGCACAAGCTGAAAACGCTTCGCGGAGGGGGAATTGTGTTTTACATAGGAGTTCTTCTATTTTTCATAATCAGTAAGTTTCAATATCCGTGGTTTTTCTTTGGTTTGACACTTATTTCCATCATCAGTTTTGCCGATGATATAAAACAATTATCACCTAAGTTACGCATGGCAATTCAATTTTTTACATTATTACCCATGTTTTATCAGTGCGAAGTATTTTCAATGCCTTGGTTTCTGATTATTATTGCATTAATTGTTTGTGTAGGTATTTTGAATGCTTTTAATTTTATGGATGGTATTAATGGAATGACCGGCGCATACAGTCTTACTGTAATCGGGGTTTTGTGGTACATTAATAATTATATTGTTCAATTTGTTGATAGTCAATTGATTTATATTGTAATTCTTTCATTGTTGGTTTTCAGTTTTTTTAATTTCAGAACAAAAGCCAAATGTTTTGCAGGCGATGTGGGCGCTGTTTCCATTTCATTTATCATTTTGTTTCTGTTAGGATTATTGATATTCAAAACGCAGGATTTCAGCTATATAGTTATTCTGGCAGTATATGGTGTCGATACGGTTCTAACAATTGTGCACCGTATTATGTTAAAAGAGAACATTTTCGATCCACACCGTAAACATTTATTTCAATTGCTGGCTAATGAATTGAAAATTCCACACTTAATTGTATCGTTGTTTTATGCTTTGGTGCAGCTTGTTCTTTTTGTAGGATTATTGATATTTAAAAACTATGGATACGCTTATCTGACTGTGGTTGTAGTTATTATTTCGATAGTTTATAGGGTTGTAAAAAGAAAATATTTTTATTTGCATAAATAATCCTGATATTTTGAACAATATACTGATTCGATTAATTGTTCCCTTTTTGGGTTACTTCCGAATTGCTGTATGTTTTGTAACATAACATAAACAATGTCAATCATCATTCCGTCAGATACAAACCCCAAACAATCAAACGCCATGTTTTTTCGAAATATTATTTTCTTTCAATTTCCCTTAAATTTTCAAGTTTCTTTTTAGCCAGAAAACCGTAAATATTTTCGTGATGTTCGATAATACGTTGGTTTCCGAATTCAAACACTTTGGTAACAAGCCCATTGAGAAAATCTCGATCGTGCGAGACGACAATTAACGTACCATCGAAATCAATCAATGCTTGTTTCAGAATATCTTTTGTACGCATGTCGAGATGATTAGTAGGTTCATCAAGGATAAGGAGATTCACCGGTTCGAGCAGCAATTTGAGCAATGCCAGCCGGGTACGTTCCCCTCCCGAAAGCACTTTTACTTTTTTAAACGATTCATCGCCGCCAAACATAAATGCACCGAGCAAGTCTTTGATTTTTGTTCGAATTTCACCTACGGCAATATCATCAATAGTTTGGTAAACAGTCAGATTTTCATCAAGCATGGATGCCTGATTCTGTGCAAAATACCCGATTTTTACATTGTGACCAATCGTAAGTTTACCTTCATGTTCAATTTCACCCATAATTGATTTCACAAGTGTCGATTTGCCTTCTCCATTTTTGCCTACAAAGGCAATTTTTTCACCGCGTTCAATCATAAACGAAGCATTGGCAAAAATTCGTTTACTGTCGTAGCTCTTGCCAACCATATCAGCCGAAACGGGATAATTGCCGGAACGCGGCGATGGCGGGAATTTGAGCCGCAAACGTGAAGAGTCAACGTCGTCAACTTCGACAGGCACAATTTTTTCGAGCATTTTCACACGCGACTGTACCTGCAGCGTTTTCGAATAAGTTCCCTTAAAACGCTCGATAAACTCAGTGGTTTCGGCAATCATTTTTTGTTGCTCATCGTACTGTTTTTGTTGCTGTTCGCGGCGTTCTTTGCGCAGTTGCAGGTAGTGCGAATACTTTGCTTTATAATCATAAATCCTACCCGTCGTAACTTCAATGGTTCGGGTAGTAATATTATCGACAAAAGCGCGATCGTGCGAAATTACAACTACAGCTTTTGCCGAATTTACAAGAAATTCCTCGAGCCACTGTATCGAGTCAATATCCAAATGATTGGTGGGTTCATCGAGTAATAAAATATCGGGACGGCGAAGCAGAATTTTTGCCAGCTCAATACGCATACGCCAACCACCGCTGAATTCGGAAGTTTTGCGTGTAAAGTCTTCGCGCGAAAACCCCAGACCAAGTAATGTTTTTTCAATGTCGGCATCGTAGTTAATTTCTTCGATACTGTAAAATTGCTCACTTAACGATGAAACTTTTTCAATCAGTTCCATGTAACTGTCCGATTCATAGTCGGTACGGGTAGTCAGTTCTTCGTTCAACGCTTCAATTTGCTTTTCCATGTCCGAAATTGCCGAAAATGCCATCGAAGTTTCTTCAAATACTGTACGGGTATCTTGGGTCAACAGATGTTGAGGCAAATAAGCAATAGCCATTTCTTTTGGGTACGATAAAGCTCCACGTGTAGGCTCACGTTGTCCGGATAGGATTTTAAGCAGGGTCGATTTTCCGGCTCCATTTTTACCCATAAGGGCAATGCGGTCTTTTTCATTAATTACAAATGAAACATCTTGAAACAGGGTTTTACCGCTGAATTCAACAGCAAGTGCATCGACTGAAAACATATATATATATATACTATTTATCCCGTCCCGATTCCCGATAGCTATCGGGACGGGAATCGGGGTTACAATTTACTATTGAAAATACACTTCTGAATTAAATTGGTTTTGATATGAAATAAAGTATTTATTAGAATATACAATTCATTTAGCTTTAATTCATAAAAAAAACTTTCCGTCGTTCGGTTGGCGGAAAGTTTAATTAGGTTCGTTTTTTTAATTACAAAGCAATTTTTGTTTTGCGTTTGCCCGATTGTAGAATATACATCTGATTGCGAGGTAAATTATATATTCTTACAATATTCGATACAGGTTTTATTACTCTTATTTTTTGACCGATAACATTATATACATTAATGAATTCATCGGTCAACGGGACAATTACTTTTACACTACCATCTGGTTCGATAGTTGCCTGTAGTCGGTTAGCATCTACGTCTTTTAAAGTTCTGACAGGAATCAAATTGGAGAAACGGGTAATATTTTCGTATTTTATGGAGTTGTTCCATTCGTAGGTTTTATCGCTTGCCCTTACTTTATAATAATAATCTTTTTCCGCCATCAAATTAATCAGCGTAACATTATTGGTTGTAACCCATTTATTCTCAACATTCATTTCAATTTTCTGTGAAAAAGTGGCAGTAATATCATCAAGTGCTACAAAACCAGCCCCTTTGAAATAGGTAAATTTAAACTTTGTATATTTTTTTTCAGCACTATAGGTGATAGTTTTTACACCCGATAAATTGATGGTTACCGGTATGCTGTCTATTTTGCTCCATGTCAGTCCATTCCAAGCTTCGGCAAACAAATAACCGCCACTACCGGCAAGCGATTTTAGCACCACTGAAACAGATGTTGGTGAAGATACATATTCTTCGGTTTGAATATAATCACCTGTATTCTTCATTTGAATAGCAGGAACAGCTTTGCCACTATATTCAGCCGAAGTAGTAACTGCGCTTGCTGCAATTGTCCAACCCGCCGGAGCCACAAGTCCGTTGTCGAATCCTTGTACTTTTTCCGACACTTCGTTCGAGACATTGTAAACCGTTAAATAATATCCGCTTGCATCATAAACCTGGTTCCAGTTGGCAACAAAACTACCCAAAGTTATTTCGGATGCTTCGGTGGCAACGGGTGGAACTACATAGACTGGACGTGTTGAAACACCGGCAACACTGATAGCCACTTTTTCGGCAGCCGAAGATTCTAAAACAATATTATCGGTATGTGTTTCAGAAAATGATGGAACCATAGGGTTATATCTGACAAGTATTTCGGTGTTTACCACGATTGAGTCTGAATTTGGAGCTAAGGTCAACCATTTTGACCATGCTGTTTCAGGATCAGAAGATTTTTTAATTTCAAAATGATTGTTTGCATTGAATGAAATTATTAAACCCGATACTAATTTTTTTCCACCTACAATTAGTTTTTGGGGAGTTGAAGGTGTGCCCTGAACAGTCGAAAATGAATTTATTATATTGTCAGTCGAGATAATAGGAACCAACCCTCCGCCCATAAATCGGAAAGTGATCGTTCCATATTCATCTTTGATAAAAGTCAATGGTTTATTAACGACAGTTCCCGAACGCAAAGTCGGCATATATGAAGTTTTGTTTGTCGTTCCGGGGAATGGATCGCCGGCTAAATTATTATTTGAAGCTAATCCATTGGCTTCAATGATGTCGTAACCCATGGTTGATTCTGTGTTATTCACAGTATTGCTGTACCACGCCGAAGCATTGTAGTTGATGCGCGAAATAAGCAACCCGTTACCCGGTAAATAGGTGTCCCATCCTGATTTTTGACGGTTTTCGAGCATGAAAAATTCAGTTGGCGATGGGCTTGCCCCGTTCAGATTGTGATTGCCATTTTGGGTTATAATAAAGGCTTTGTTAATCAAGGTCAACGCTTCTAAAGTAACGCTTTGAGGCGATTTTAACTCAACGGGTCGAAGCCAATTTAAGTAAAAGCGGTCGAAAGCTGAATAAGTTGGAGGAGTACGTCCTGAGTTGAGGTATGCTCCTGCATCCATAATATTCCAGTACGAAAGCGTTTGATGGGTTGCTTTATTGGTGGCGTAATAATCAGCTAATCCTAATACATGTCCAAATTCATGGCAGAAAGTGCCGATGCCACACATATTTGTACTTGTTGCTCCACGCAGTTCTGATGTGCAAGCATAATCATAAATAATTTTCCCATCGAATTTTGTGCCGGTATTAGCAAGCGACCACCTGTGCGGCCAAATGGTATTTGCCGGAGCACCTTCGGCTTCATTATTACCGGCGTAGTAAATAAAAACATTATCTACTTTCCCATCATTGTCAGTGTCGTACTGGGTAAAATCAACGCCATTGGCATCGGCCAAAGTACAGGCATCAATGACCATTTGTCGCGGATTTTTATCCTCATCCGAAACATTTTCGCCATAGAAAGCCATGGTTTTGGTTAATGTAAAAGGGCCAACCACATCAAATTGGGGTTGAAAAATTCCGTTAGATGCATCGCGAAAATAGTCGCGGGCAGAACCTGTCCCACCATTGGCGTTGTATCCTTGCTGATTTAATAAATTAGTAAATGCAACTTTAGGATCGGGCGTAATATAACTTTTATCCGAAAAGTTTACCAAAATTACCAATGATTTGGGTGTGCCCGACGAAGGATAAGCTTTTTGGGGAGAATCAATTGAACTTATACTTGCTACCTTAGCCATTCGTTTTTCAGTGTAAATAACTGATAAATCGATATCTTGAATCAATGTTTTTATAAAATTCTTTTCTTTAAAAGTTCTTTTGTTAATTTCGTTCACTTTAACATCTGTGCTTTCGAATTTGCCATTATTATCTGAAATTCCGTAAGAGAAAATACCCTTGTCATTCTTTACAATTAAATAACCATCTAAAGTAGTTCTATAACGAAAAAACTCATCGCCCTTGAGATAATAGGTAATTTGAGATCCATCAGGTTGAATTTCGGTGATAGGGTAGGGTGTCGCTTTGATTGCGAACAAATTATTGATTGTCAATAATAAAAGGACAGTAATAACAATATTGTGATATTTAAATTTCATTTTCAAAAAAAAAATTATTAATATGCAAAGATAAAACAAAATACACGAGAGTTTTCTCTCGAGTGGTTCAATATTTTCAAATTACTTTTTTTGAAGGTAAGTAATCATATTTTATATTTTCCATAGCCGACCAAATTGACTGGCGAACATGAGGATTCCATTTTTCAAGGTCTGCAATTAGTTTTTTTGCATCGCTTCGCGATGAATCTTTTTCGTATGGACAACTTTTAATTTGCTTTTTGAACAAACGTATCCGCTCCATTTCTTTTATTTCGTTTTCGCTGATCAGCGCAAGGGGCCTAATTATGGTCATGTCGAATTTAGTCATTGGCAGTTTTGGGGGCATAGTCCCAAACGACCCTTGAAAAAAAAGATTCATCAATAAAGTTTCGGTTATGTCATCTAAATGATGACCCAATGCTATTTTGTTACAATTCAATTGTACTGCTAAATCAAATAACGCCTTTCGCCTGTGCCACGAACAAAGATAACATATCGACAGCGGTTTTTCAGTCGTTTCTTCAAAACGTGTAACATGGTGAACAAAAGGTATTCCAAAATTACTCGCAAACTTTTCGAGATATTCAAGGTCTGAAGTATAGGGTATGTTTTCGACCGAAATATGTGCTGCAGTTATTTTAAATTGCGGTTTGAATAATTTCATCCGCTCTCCCAGCAGCTCAACCACGCTAACGAATCTTTTCCTCCCGATAAACCAATCAGAATATGATCGTTGTTTTCAATCAACCAATAATCCGACAGTGCTTTTTTAAATTTAGCACTTATTTTTCTCATGGTTTTTTTATCCAACTTGTTTAGTTCATCCATCATTGCTTTTTCAGGGCTGCAAAATTACTACAAACATTTCAATTAATCTCGTTTTTGGTAGTCCGAAATAGTAAAAAAATGAATATTTTATCATTTTAACTTATTGACAATAACAAAAAATGAAAATTCACATACAAATTGCAGAAAAAAATCACTCATTTTTTTTTTAAATAATTTGTGATTTCTCAAAAAGAAAGTATCTTTGCACCTCAATTGCGAAAATAGCTCAGTTGGTAGAGCACGACCTTGCCAAGGTCGGGGTCGCGGGTTCGAGTCCCGTTTTTCGCTCGAATGATTTGCGAAACAAAAGTGTTTCGTTATTTTCTGAAATAAAAGTGTTTATATATATAATAAACGTCAAATATAACATACACTTGGAATTTTGTATTTATTTGATATACTGCGTTTTTCCCGTCCCGATAGACTTCGCCGATAGCTATCGGCGTGAGACTTCGGCGTGAGCTCAGTCGAACGCTCAGTCGAACGTTGTGGGGATTGTTCTTTGTTCTAATGTCTTTTTTGTAGTCAACCCGCCCAAATGGTGAAATTGGTAGACACGCTAGTTTCAGGGACTAGTGGCTGCAAGGCTGTGCAGGTTCGAGTCCTGTTTTGGGCACGTCAGAAATCCTTCATTTTTTTTAAATTTTGCGCAAGTGGTGAAATTGGTATACACGCTACTTTGAGGGGGTAGTGCCGGTTACGGCGTGTGAGTTCGAGTCTCATCTTGCGCACAAAAAAGAGAGAATCCCTTTACCGGTATTACTCTCTTTTACTTTTTTAAACTGCCGATTCAATGATTCTTATTTCAGAAGTTACTTCCATTGTTTTGCGATACACCGCACCTACTCCGCAATAAGTTTCTTCCGACATTTTAACGGCTTTTTCGAGTTTGTCAATCGGAAGGTTATCACCTGTGAATGTGTAAATTACATGCATTTTGTAGTATTGTTTGGGATGTTCTTCGGTTACATCACCCTGAACTTCAATATTGCATTTTTCAAAATTTACTCTCATTTTTTTGAGGATTGACACCACATCCATGCCTGTGCAACCGCTCAGTGCTGCAAGCATCAGTTTTTTAGGACTCGGCCCCTTATTATTTCCGCCGGCTTCTAAGCTCGCATCCATAATCAGTTTGTGTCCATTGATATCTGATTCAAAAGTCAAATTTCCCTTCCATTCTGTTGAAATTACATGTTTATCGGACATATCTATTCGTTTTTTTATTTGTTATAAAATTTATTGCAATAAAACTAAATTGTAAACAGATTAAAAAACAGATTGTTTTAAATATGAATAAATTTTTTCAAAAATAAAAAATATTAAATTGTTATCACCAACTAATTGTTTATTTTTGGAACTAATTATCAATTCAATTCAATTATGAAAAAAGCAGCAGTATTTTTCCTGATTATATCGTGTTTATTTGCAAATGCACAAAATAAAACCTATCGCTTTCTGGTGGGAACTTTTACGGTAAACACGCCGAGCGAAGGAATTTATGCCGTAGAGCTAAATCCGGCAAAGAATATTTATGCTGTAAAATGTATTGCAAAAGGAGTAAAGAATCCCTCCTTTTTGACAATTTCACCCGACAGTAATTTTGTTTACGCTGTGAACGAATCGGGCGAATTGAGCACCATAAGTGCATGGAAATTCAATAAATTATCGGGTGAGCTAACGCTGATAAACAAAGTATCAGCGGGTGGACCTGGACCTTGTTATATTGCTGCCAACGATAAACATGTGGTAACGGCAAATTATTCGGGCGGTAGTTTAGTGGTTTTTGGAAGAAACAATGATGGCACTTTGACTGAAGCAAAGCAAATTATCAGACATTATGGCGGAAGTATAAACCCGAAAAGACAGACTTCGGCACATGTACATCAGACGGTATTTTCGCCCGATAATGAATTTGTTTTAACCAACGATTTAGGAACTGACTATGTGAATGTGTATAAATATAATCAACATGCAACCGATGAAATACTTATTTCTTTCGACAGTTTATTGGTTAAACCCGGAAGTGGACCCCGACATTTGACTTTTAATAATACAGGCAAAATTATTTATGTGCTTCAGGAATTAGATGGAACAGTGAGCGTGATTAACTTCGAAAATGGAAAGCTCAATTTGATGCAGGAAACGACAGTAATTCGCAACAATGATTTAGAAAATGGAGCAGCAGATATACACCTTTCGCCCGACGAAAAATTTATTTACGCCACCAACAGGGGTTCGGTGAATAATATTACTTGTTTTAAAGTTTTGAAAAACGGCAAATTAAAATTTGCGCATCAAGTTTCGACCATGGGTGTTGGTCCACGAAATTTTACGATAACTAAAGACGGAAAATTCTTGTTAGTTGGTAATCAACGCAGCAATGAAATTGTTGTTTTTAAACGTAATATTGCCACCGGAAAGCTGAAAGATGCCAACATTAGAATCAATATAGGTGCTCCTGTTTGTTTAGTTGAGTATTAGTGTACGTGATTGGCAACGGTAAAGAAAATGATGGCTACGCCCATTACGATTAATACAACCTGAATGATGGATTCTTTGGGTTTTGTTTCTTTATGCATCACCGGAATCAAGTCGGCTAACGACACATACAAAAAACTCGCTGCGGCTAATGCTAATGCGTAAGGAATAAATCCCTGAACCAAATCGAGTAAAAAGTAGGCTGCAATGCCGACTACTAACGAACTGCTTCCCGAAAGCAGATTGAATAAAAGTGCTTTTTTACGTGAATATCCACTTTTTAAAAGTATTCCAAAATCGCCGAGTTCCTGAGGTATTTCATGCAATATTACCGAAAAAGTAACAAAAATTCCAAGTTCAACCGAAGTCAGAAACGAAGCGGCAATCACTACACCATCGATGGCATTGTGAAAAGCATCGCCGATGATGATCATGGGAGCAGCAGCATGACTTTGGCGTTCGCAATTGGTATTATGACATATTCGCCATAAAATTATTTTTTCTAAAATAAAAAAAAATAAAATTCCGATCAAAACCCACAGTAATACGGTGTTGAGGCAAAGGCTTTCAGCTGCCTCCGGTATCAGTCCCAATAATGCCGACCCCAGCAATGTGCCTCCCGCCAGATATAAAAGATAATCAGATATTCGGCTTAACCATTTGTTACTCAGCAATAAGAGTGATCCGCTTAATAAAACACTTCCCACACTTGTCAGCGTTAAAGCGACTACAGTATATAATAAAATTTCCATATTCTTTTTTTTAATTTTTTAATTTAAACATGCTGCCCAATCCATAAACACTCACAGTCAGATTTACGGAATATCCTTGAAGATTGGGGTTATAATCGGCTCTGGCTACATAAAGTCTGCCCCTGAGTACCAAATCGACAAATTCTCTTGCGCCGATAAACTGATCGGGTATAAGGTTCATATATTTTTTAAATTTATAATCGGCTGTAAGTCCCAAAACCGGACACAAACTATTCAAACTTATACGGGTATCGGTATCGCGGTTTACGCCTGCAAATTCCATAAAACCGATCCCAGCAAAAGGAATCAGCCGCAATTTAGAATTATTAGTTAACGTATAACCATAAGTCAAATCGCCAATTGCATAAGTTGTTTGTTGACCTTTATAGAGATTTCCTTCGTTTACCGATAAATTACGCATTACTCTATTACCTCCCAAGGTGGCATTCAGAAAAAGGTTTGATTTTTTGTATGAAAAGTCGAAACCATAGACAAAGTTAAACGCAGGACTGAAATAATTGTTCAGTTCTCCGGTAAAAATACTATTGCCAAAACCAGCACCAAAACCGTATCCAACATCTTTTTTTGTATAAGCCGGAATTATTTCATTGTTTAACTTTAAGAGTTTATTTTCGGTTATTTGCTCCCACAAAACAATGGTTTTCATGTTTTGTCCATCCTTTGCATCTGATTTAAAACGGTTAATTTCAGATTTACACTCAGCCATTACCGTTTTGAGTAAATAATCAGCTTCATGTATTGATTTTTGACGGTCAAGTTTATTTTGCAAATTTCTTCGGTGAATTTCGACTACATTAAACATAACCTGATTGAAGCGTAAATACTGATCGGTTTTGTATTCGGGTAGCGTCCATGTTTCGGTTCGGTCTAAAAAGCACGATGTAACAAAACGAACAACTGTTGTGTCATTTTGTTTTTCGTTTCCGTTTTTGTATTCAATAAAATAACGGAATCCTGAAAACTCTTTTTCCGATTGTTTTCCGATAAAATCATTCCATGTTAACTTGCCGTCTGACCAGTTGCGACGTGTGTTTTGTGCTGAAAGAGTATAAACAGTC
The DNA here is from genome assembly GCA_030653695.1 of Paludibacter sp. GTDB lineage: Bacteria > Bacteroidota > Bacteroidia > Bacteroidales > Paludibacteraceae > Paludibacter. Next base: position 12,015 of record JAURYY010000167.1, read on the forward strand.
GATAATAATAAAACTAAAACATAATAAGTTCTATTTATCTGAATCATAGTTTTTTGTTACGCTAAATTAGTATTAAAAATTATTTATACATGTTTTTCAAGTATTTCTAAAATCACTTTTTCATCATTTTCCCAACAAAATTCTTTTGATAATGACCGAAAATGTTCGGTGGAAATTGGATTTTTAAGCATTTCGCTGATTATCCGTGCTAAATATTCGGGTTCGTACTGATGAATTACTTTTCCGGTTTTATGGGTTACAACAACATCTCTTATTTCGGGAAAATCGGTAGCGAGTATTGGAACTCCGGCGTGCATGAAGTCGAATATTCTGTTAGGCAATGCATAATAATAACTCAACCCTTTGTTTTCCAACAAACATAATCCAAGGTTTGCCATTGGAGTGAATTTCCGTATTTTTTCACCTTCAATTCGTCCCCAAAATTCTACCTTATCGGTAATATTAAGGTCAATAGTTATTTTTTTAAGTTTTTCGCTAATATCACCATCCCCAATAATGACTAATTTAGCATTTTCAATCAGAGGCATTGCATTTAAAACCCATTCCAAACCTCGTCCTACATTTAATGCGCCCTGATAAAGAATAATTTTCTCTCCCTGGTTTATGTGTTTTTTCTCACCAAATTCCGATAAATAGGGTACGTTTCGTACAACTTTCATGTCAATACCGTATTTGTTTTTGTAATATTCAGCGATAGAATTACATACGGTATAGGTGTGTTTTAAATGAGGAAAAATGTAATCTTCAATTTTTGTCCAGATTTTTTTTATTGCTGGTCGGTGGGCTAATTCAGGTACTTCGGGAAAAAGCTCATGAGCATCGAACACTAATTTTTTTTGGCGTATTTTAGCTGCTAAAAAATTAGCTATAAGCGTATCGGTGTCGTTTGATAGAAAAATATCAGCACGGCTAAATAGAAGTAGAAAAAAAAGCCGGATATTATATTCGGCATAAAACAAAACAGAGCTGTTAAAAAACAAACGAAAATGTTTGATTTGGAAAGGCACATCAATAAATTTCGTTTTTTTTAACCAACGGCCAACGAGCAAAACTTCAAATCCGTTGTCATAACACGTTTTTGCTGTTTTCAAAACACGTTGATCGGTATTTAAATCGCTGGTTACCGATATGATGATGCGTTTACTCATTTGGTAAGCAGGTACTTGATAATATCTTTGTATAATTGTCGGTGGTACGATTGCGGTGTTTTCTCAACCCAGGTATTGTGCCAGAGCAAAACTAATTCTCCGTTGTAACTTTCAACACGATTAATCAGTTGCTCGCAATACTGATAAGCATCGTGTGCATTCATAAACATATATTTTTTGTCACTCAAGGAAACATCCATGATAGCAAGCGAATGTAATGTTAAAGAAGTAACTTCCTTTGTCAGTAGATTGATCCATTGAACAGGCCTGCATGTGCCCAGTCGAAAACCAGCCATGTCGGCATAGCCGAGCGTAAAATCATCTTTAATTCCTGCATTAATCAGGGATATCATATCGAAAGGTTCGCGGGTGTTAAGAAAATGATTGCGATTGTAGGTAGTTGTAGTTTTAGCAAAATGTTCAAGGCGTTTTTTTTCCTCAACCACCAAATCGGGATGTACACCGGCTGCATAACTGGTATGAAGTCCGATTTTGACTCCTTTTCGCTTGGTGTATTTTATCAGATGTTGATAGTCTGGATGAATCAGGTTTGAAAAAGGTCGGTCTTCTTTTCGTCTGCTGAGACCAGCACGTATAAAAAGAATTGGCTCGCAGCGCACCGATCCTACATGTTTAACTACCTCATTATCTATATTATATAAAAATGGGAATGTGTACCAGGGATCAAAACGTAATCCCCCGAAAAAACTTTTAAGCGCATTATTCCCTTCTTTGGGTCGTTTCAAACCCCTGATCAAACCTCCGATTACACTTCGGATATTTCTGAAATGGGCAATTTGGTCTAAATCGTGGGTAAGGTAGATTTTTTTTATTTTTTTTTCGGGTTCGGGAATTTTGATTCCATTTTCGCGCATGAGCAAACGTAAAATTTTTCCGTACTCATCCACCAATGGTCGGTCGATAAATCCTGCTCTGTATGGCAATGACTCTTTTCCGGGAAATCTTTTGTGTTCATCGCGGGTATCTTTGCGAACCATTTCCTCGTAGCGCGAAATAAGAAAATAAGTACTTGCCACCAAATCAGCATAAACTACAATCGTATTGTTCACTTTTTCGACTTGTGGTTCACCAAAAAGCAAAGGAGATTCTTCCCATATTTTTAAAGGAAGTTTAGGAAGAGAGTTTAGGGTACCGTATATTTCGTCGTTGAAAAATCCTGAAGGTACGATTGCGATTTTGTATTTGTGAAAATCTGCCTGGTTCGAAGTATAACCAATCATTTCACCAATTTCAGGTGATATATTTTCACCTAACAGGAACTGTATAATATATTTTATAGTCTCAATCACTTTTTAAATAATTAACTTACTGAAAACTCAAACAACAAAAACTTTACAAAATGACTTAACTTTACATTTTGTGTTTATAAAAAGAAAAAATACGGTGGATCGGCACCGTTTGGAAATTTATTTCAGTTTTTTCTTACGTTCGTGTGAGATGGTAACAACTAACGCAACTACCAATCCTAACATTAGATCGCTGTTAGTAAATAAACCAAAATATGCTTCTTCTTTAGGAACCTGATTTGTAACAAGTTTAAGAATTACCGCAATTGTAGTGAAAATTGTAAAAACACCTACGCCGTATAAAATAGTTTTGAAAATCGGATGCATAAAATCAGTGTTAAATGAATAATAATAAAATTGATAAATTCCAGCTTTCAAAGATACGAAATTAATCTTCAAATTTACAATACTTTTTCATATCGCCTCTTCACCCCATTAACAAATTCACCCATCAACCCATCAACCCAATCAACCAATCACCCAATCACCCAATTAACTAATCACCCCATCACCCCATCAATTCTCTTTTTAAAAATATCCCCGTATAACTTGTCAATACATTTGACACTTCTTGCGGTGTTCCGGTACACATTATTTCGCCTCCGGCTGCACCGCCTTCGGGTCCAATGTCAATGATGTAGTCGGCAGTTTTAATTACGTCCATATTGTGTTCGATAATAATCACGGTATTACCTCTGTTCACAAGTCGGTTGAGCACACCCAGCAATACGCGTATATCTTCAAAATGCAACCCTGTTGTGGGTTCGTCTAATATGTAGAGCGTTTTTCCTGTGTCGCGTTTCGAAAGTTCAGTGGCTAATTTAACCCGCTGACTTTCTCCGCCCGAAAGGGTGGTGCTCGATTGCCCGAGTTTGATATATCCCAATCCAACATCTTGTAATGTTTTGATTTTATTTAGAATTGATGGTTGATTTTCGAAAAATTCCACTGCCTGATTTATGGTCATATTCAACACATCGGCTATGGATTTTCCTTTGAAACGCACTTCTAAGGTTTCTTTGTTATAGCGTTTACCATCACAACTTTCGCAGGGAACATACACATCGGGCAGAAAGTTCATTTCTATGGTTTTATAACCATTTCCTCCACACGTTTCACATCTTCCGCCCGAAGTGTTGAACGAGAACCGTCCGGGTTTATATCCACGGATTTTAGCTTCGGGTAAAGTTACAAAAACATTCCGAATATCCGAAAAAACACCGGTGTAAGTAGCTGGGTTTGAACGAGGTGTTCGTCCGATAGGAGATTGATTTACTTCCACTACCTTGTCGATGTTTTCCAATCCTTCGAAACTGTCATAAGGCAACGGATCTTGTAGCGAACGATAAAAATACTGACTCAGTATAGGTTGTAAAGTTTCATTTATTAAGGTTGATTTTCCGCTTCCCGAAACACCTGTTACGCAAATCATTTTCCCCAGCGGAAAAGTTATATCAATACCTTTCAGGTTATTCCCACTTGCTCCTTTAATTGTGAGTGTTTTTCCATTACCCTGGCGAGTTTTCGCAGGTATTTCGATGCGTTTTTTACCATTCAGATATGCCGAAGTTAATGTGTCGGCATTCAGCATTTCGTCTGGAGTTCCGGTGAAAACCACTTCTCCGCCAAGTCGACCGGCATGGGGACCAAGATCTATTATGTAATCGGCTGCAAGCATCATTTCTTTGTCATGTTCAACCACTATCACCGAGTTTCCTGTATCGCGTAGTTGTTTCAGCGAGTCAATCAACCGCTCATTATCGCGCTGGTGCAATCCTATACTTGGTTCATCTAAAATATAAAGAACATTTACTAATTGAGATCCGATTTGCGTTGCCAATCGTATGCGTTGACTTTCGCCTCCCGAAAGTGATTTAGAACTTCGATCCAGTGCCAGATAATTCAACCCAACACGCAATAAAAACTGTAACCGAGTACAGATTTCCTTCAATATTTCTATTGCAATGGTTTTTTGTTTTTCATTCAGAAATTGCTCCACATTGCTCAACCATTCAGCTAATTGGGCAATATCCATAGCTGCTAATTGGGCAATATTTTTATCGTGAATAAGGAAGTGAAGCGATTCTTTTTTCAGTTTTGATCCATTGCATTCAGGACATTTTATTTCTTTCGAATACTGATTTGCCCATTTTTGTTCAGTGGTCGAAGCCGAATTTTCAGATTGCATTTCGATGTATTTCAAAATGCCATCGTAACTTAAAAAATAACTTGTTCCAATGGACTGATTTTTAATGTGCAATCGCTCATCGGTGCCGTTCATTATTTCGTCAATTGCCTCATCGGGAAGTTCGGCAAAAGGAGTTTTCAGTGTGTAACCGTGTTTTTCGAGTATGGCTTCAATTTGCCAGAAAATGGTGGTGCTTCTATGTTTTCCCAATGGCGAAATTGCCCCGTTGTAAATGCTTATGCTTTTATTGGGTACAATTTTTTCCATATCAATTTGATTGACACACCCAAGCCCTTTACAATGCGAACAAGCACCGTGTGGAGAGTTAAATGAGAAATTGTGAGGTGCGGGTTCGTCGTACGAAATACCGCTTGTTGGACACATCAGCAATTTGCTGAAATACCGCACTTTGTTTGTTTCCGCATGGAGCAACATCACAACACCGTTGCCCTGTTGCATTGCTTTTTGTAACGATTGTTTGAGTCGGTTCCGGTCTTTTTCAGAAACGAGCAGTTTGTCAATTACCACTTCTATATCGTGGTTTTTATATCGGTCCACTTTCAATCCGTGAGTAGCTTCACGTATTTCGCCATCAATACGTACATTCAGATACCCTTTTCGACGTATCTGTTCAAATAATTCTTTGTAATGTCCTTTTCGTCCGCGTACCAAAGGGGCAAGGAGGTAGGTTTTTTGTCCGTGGTAATCATTCAGTATTAATTCCACAATCTGATCTTCGGAGTATTTCACCATTTTTTCGCCGGTTATATATGAAAAAGCCTCACCGGCACGTGCAAAAAGCAAACGCAGAAAGTCATAAATTTCGGTGGTTGTTCCTACTGTGGAACGTGGGTTTTTGTTGGTCGTTTTCTGTTCGATGGAAATTACCGGACTTAGTCCGGTAATTTTATCCACATCGGGGCGTTCCATATTACCTAAAAAACTGCGTGCATAAGCCGAAAAAGTTTCGATATAACGGCGCTGCCCTTCGGCAAAAATGGTATCGAAAGCTAATGATGATTTTCCGCTACCGCTCAGTCCGGTTATCACTGTTAAAGCATCGCGCGGAATAGAGACATCGATATTTTTGAGGTTATGTACCCTTGCGCCAATCACTTCAACATGCTCTGAAACTTCGGATATATTGTTTGTATTTGTTGTCAAAACGATTTTTTTTTAGAACCTGCAAAGATACGAATTTCTAAACATGCGGGCAAAGAAAATTAGTAAGAAGTTTTTTAAAACTACCTGGACTGAAATTCGTAGAAATTGAAACCGGAATAATTTCGGCGCAGCAATTCAAAAAGTTTCATTTTTTACACTGCCATTTTTACACATAAATTATTGTTGATAATTAAATGTTATAAAGTAAACAATATTTTTTCGTGTTGTAATGTGTTGAAATAAAAATATATACGGTAAGCAACTCATTTATTTGTTTATCCGCAATGTAGAAACTGCCTAACAAGTTTCATGGTTTCTTCGGTATTGTCCGAAATGATCTTTCTTAAATTTTCATCGTTGTAAGCCATTAGCTTTTGTGCAATCCCATTCATCAGTTCATCGGTAAAAACATCGTATTGTCTGAAAATATTGGCTGATGCGAGCAATGCTTTTGCTGCCTCATTACATGAATCGGGCAGTTGTATCAGGTTTTTTTGTTTGGCTTTGTGTTGATCTTCGAATATATTTACGTCAATATATGTTTCTTCAGCCAATCTTAATCCATTGGACATTTCAAGTCCATGCCGTGCACCCACACAAATACCGGCAATCAACAGAAAAACATCAGCCGATCCGTCCGGACTTCGAATTTCGAAAGTCTGTTTGTCGCTGAAATCATTATTTCGCATTTTTTCGAGTGGATTGGCTTTGGCAATCATATCGCTTGACGAAACCCAACCTAATGGTACGCGGATGAGTGTTGACCGGTTGCGTTCGCCCCAGCAAACATTAGTCGGGGCTTCCTGATGCGGCACAAGTCTGAAATAACTCGTAGGAATGGTATTGCCGAATGCCGACAGTGCCGGTGCAACGCTTAAAATTCCTGCTATTACTTTTTTTGCCACATCACTTAACTTCCCTTTTTCTATCGTTACATTCCGACCGTCTTTCATGGGGCGTATATGAATATGCATACCGCTTCCCGCTTTGCCCGAAGTGATTTTGGGTGCAAAACTTACCGTTACACCATATTTATTTCCCAACTCGCGCAATATCCATTTGATAAGTATCAAATGATTTGCAGCATCTTCAACATTGGTTGGCAAAAACTCAATTTCGTTTTGTTCGTAATCGAATTCATCGTCCGAAAAATTACCCACTTCCGAATGACTGTATTTTACCTTTGCTCCTGTTTGTGCAATTGCCATCATGGCTTCAATGCGGAGTTGTTCCCATTTTACGAATGGAGTTGATTCGTGGTAGCCTTTCTGGTCGGTAGCGCGGTACAAATCATTTTTTTTGCTGATAACATAATATTCTATTTCGCCCATTACTTCAAGGCTATAGCCAGAGGTTTCGACCAGTGTTCGATGGGCTTTTAACATTATATTTTCAGGGGCGCTCAATAATGCGTTACCTGATTTGTCGAAATAGGAACAAAGGATATCAACCGCAGGAGATGCTGAAAACGGATTCAAGAACGCTGTTTTGAATCGTGGTACCACATACAAATCGCTCGAACCGGTACCTAAGAAGTTGAAGAGACTACTTCCATCGACCCTTTCGCCTGTCGATAGTACAGATACAAGCTGTTCGTGGCTTTGAATCACAAAGTTCATCGTTTTGAGTCGACCATCACCTCCTGCATAACGGAAATTAAGTAGTTTTATATCATTTTGCTCTATATAGTTGATAATATCGGCTTTGGTAAATTCAGCTGCTGGTTTCTTCAGAAATTGTACCAAAGGGTTGAGACTTACATTAAAGTTGGATGTTTTCATTTTTTATTGAATATAATTTAGTTGATGCGTGTTTGTTTCATCTTCAAGGAAGACAAAGTTAATTAACTGTTTTCGAATATCAAAATGACATTGTATTACGTGAATAATGTTTTTTTTGAAGTGCTAAATCTTTTGTTTATATTTTAAAATAGTCTTTTTTGTGATTATATGTCATTTTCGCGCTTTTTGAAAAAAAGTCAGGTTAATTTTTATTCGATGTTTATCGAAAAAAAAACACAACCAATCAACAAGTTTTGAGCTGTCGATCGGTTGTGTTAATAATTAATTTGAATAGAATTTTCAGAGTCTTTCAAATCTTGCCTGGAAAAATCGGAGATATTTTGGTTCATACACCATTTTCAACCCCTTTTTTTGTTCGCGTATATCGAAAAGGTTTTTCACCGATTCGGCTACAAATATCTATATGCGCTTGTGTGTAAACGCGGCACGGTATAGTAAGACGTGTCAGTTCCAATGTGGGATGATAATTTTCGCCTGTATTTTTTTTGAGACCTGCACTAACTATGGGGCATGCCCCATTGCTAACACCAATTACTTATATCCCTGTTCATGAACACTTTTAACAGATCGTCCCGAAGGATCGTTCATATTTTTGAAAGCAGCATCCCATTCTAAAGCAATCGGAGTACTACATGCCACCGAAGGAACAGAAGGCACACATAGCGAAGCTGCATCCGACGGAAAGAAATCAGTAAAAATAGTACGATAATAATACTCTTCTTTATTCATCGGAGGATGAATCGGAAAGGTTTCGTTTACTTTTGCCATTTGTTCATCGGTTATTGTACGTGAAGTCAGTTCTTTCAGCGTATCAATCCAATTGTATCCCACACCATCCGAAAATTGTTCTTTTTGACGCCATGCCACACTTTCGGGCAAATAATTTTCAAAAGCCTTGCGTAATATCCATTTTTCCATTTTTCCATTTCCCGCCATCTTGTCTTTGGGATTAAGTCGCATTGCTACATCCATAAATTCTTTATCAAGAAAAGGTACGCGACATTCAACTCCCCATGCTGCCAATGATTTATTGGCGCGCAGGCAATCGTATAAATGCAGTTTATTTAGTTTGCGAACTGTTTCTTTATGAAATTCCTCGGCATTGGGTGCTTTGTGAAAATACAGGTAACCTCCAAAAATCTCATCGGCGCCTTCGCCCGACAACACCATTTTCACACCCATCGATTTGATAACACGAGCCAACAGATACATAGGAGTACTGGCACGAATGGTGGTTACATCATAGGTTTCAACATGGTAAATTACATCCCTGACAGCATCTAAACCTTCTTGAACCGTAAAATGTATTTCATGATGAATGGTGCCAATATGATCTGCCACTTTGCGGGCGGCAATTAAATCGGGCGAACCGTTTAATCCTACGGCAAACGAATGTAACTGAGGCCACCAGGCATCTTCGGTATTTCCCGATTCAATGCGCTTGGCGGCATATTTTTTGGCTACAGCCGAAATAATCGAAGAATCGAGTCCGCCCGAAAGCAAGACGCCATAAGGCACATCGGTCATCAACTGCCTTTCTACAGCTGCCTCTAATGCTAAGCGCAGCGTTTCAATATCTGATGTGTTATTTTTAACGACATCAAAATCTTCCCAGTCACGACTGTACCATTCAGTAGCTTTTCCATCGGGGCTAAAATATAATTGTCCGGGTAAAAATTCTTCAATTTTAGTACAATAACCTTCCAAAGATTTTAACTCGGAACCCACATAATAGGTTCCTTCTTGGTCCCAACCCTGATACAGCGGGATAATTCCGATATGATCGCGACCAATCAGAAAAATATTTTTTTCTATGTCATATAAGGCAAACGCAAAAATACCGTTTAAATCTTCGAGAAAGTTGGGTCCTTTTTCGCGATAAAGTGCTAAAATCACTTCGCAGTCTGATTTTGTTAGGAACTCATATTTCCCATCGAAGTGTTTGCGAATTTCCTGATGATTATAAATTTCGCCGTTAACT
>JAURYY010000328.1 GCA_030653695.1 Paludibacter sp.
GCACGACCGTTATTTCCTCGATCGCGTTTGCAACACAATTATCGAAATTGACCAACAATCCATGTTTCAGTACAATGGCAATTACAGTTATTATCTCGAAAAACGGCAGGAGCGTATCGAAAACTGGAATTCGGAGAGTGAGCGCACCGTTAATTTATACAAAAAAGAATTGGAATGGATGCGCCGGCAACCACAAGCCCGTGCCCATAAGGCAAAAGCGCGACAGGAAAGTTTTTATGAAATTGAAGAACGTGCAAAACAACGCCGTAATAACGACAAAGTGCAACTCGATGTGAAAGCCAGCTATCTCGGTTCAAAAATTTTCGAAGCAAAATATATTTCCAAATCGTTCGGCGATTATAAAATTCTCGACAACTTCTACTATAACTTTGCCCGTTACGAAAAAATGGGTATTGTAGGTAAAAACGGAACCGGAAAAACCACTTTTCTAAAAATGTTGCTTGGACTTGTAAAACCCGACAGTGGCTCGTTTGACGTAGGTGAAACGGTGGTCTTTGGTTATTACAGTCAGGATGGATTAGCTTTCGATGAACAGATGAAAGTGATTGATGTGGTTCAAGACATTGCAGAGGTTGTTGACTTGGGAAACGGGAAAAAAATGACCGCCTCCCAGTTTCTGCAATATTTTCTGTTTTCGCCCGAAACACAGTACAATTACGTATATAAACTTAGCGGTGGCGAAAAACGCAGGCTGCACCTTTGTACCGTTTTGATGCGTAATCCTAACTTTCTCGTTTTAGATGAACCAACCAATGACCTTGACATTGTTACCCTGAATATTCTGGAAGAATATCTGCAATCGTTTAAAGGTTGCGTGATTGTGGTGAGTCACGACCGCTATTTTATGGATAAAGTGGTGGATCATTTGCTCGTTTTCAAAGGTGATGCAGAATTAAAGGATTTTCCGGGAAACTATACCGATTTTCGGGAATGGATGGAAATACAAAAAGAGCCCCTAACCTCCGTCAGTGGACGGACGTACTCTAAAGGGGAACAAAAACCTAAAACATCGAAACAGGATAACAACGAACGAGAAACCAAAAACACGGAACGAAAAAAGTTAAGTTACAAAGAACAAAAGGAATTTGAAGCATTAGAAGTTGAAATTTCGGAACTTGAAAACGAAAAATCAAAAATTGAAGGTCAACTGGCTTCGGGCAAGTTGAGTGCCGATTTAATTATCAAAGCTTCGCAACGACACTCTGAAGTGAATGACCTGATTGAAGAAAAAACCATGCGTTGGTTGGAATTGAGTGAGGTGTAAAGCAATATCCACTATTTTAAATATCTGCAAATTCTTAAAAGGTCATTTTCCCATGCTGATGCAGGTCAGAAGACTTTGTGTTACAAGTTAATTTGGTTATTCTATTTCGCCCAATTCGTAAATTGAAATTCCAACTAAAAATGTTCAATATAATGATTTTTGACAACCTGAGATTGCATTTTTGAAAAAATCAAAATGAATATGATAAACCTGTTCGAAATCTAAATCCACTCCAATCAATTAATTGACCGTTAAAGACACTTGTGTTTAAATTAATACCCACACCCACATTTAAAGCAATTCCATGGATAATTTTGTACGAAAGGTTTAAATTGGGTTCTAAAAAGAAGTTTCCCTGAATATAACGACTTGACGTGGTATTACTATCCAAATCGTAAATTATAAGATATTCTGAAACTTCCAGATTTGAAAGAACTATTCCCAGTTTAAAATTGGCATTAATGTCTAATTTGTTATTCAAATTAAAAATATGTTCACTTTCTATTCCAAATTGATATCCATTTAAAATCATATCTAATTTATATTCACCCGAATAATCGCGAATATGATTTCGGCCTCCCGTAGTAAGGTAAGTAGCATTAAATCCGAAAATATTGTTTTTGTCCATATAAAATCCAATACTTGCAGAATGATTAATGTAATCCGGAAATTGAACAACTGTTTTTACAGGCAATCCGTTTAATTGTTTTGACATGGTTATTTGCAAATCTTTAAGTTTATCCTGGCTATAAATTCCAAATCCGGGCTCGTAAGTTACCCGGATGGTCTGCGAAAATAACGAAACTGTCAGTGAACTTATTAAAATAAGAAGTATTTTTTTCATACGAAATAATTGTTTTTTAAGATCGTATCTAACGAATTCCATTTCATGGTTTAATCAGATAAGGGGTTAAATCAGTTTTGGTTCCATTAATAAAAAAGTTATTTCTGTATAATCTCGGAGAATATGAACTATTATTATGATTATTATAATTTCCTCCAAATCTTAATACTTCTTTCATACTGGCTAAGTTAATAACATGGTAATTATTTTGTGATAATACCAGAATTGAATTACTATATGTATCGACATTTATCAATGTGCAATTCCCTTTACCAATTAAATTAATTTGTTTTATTAATTGAAAATCAGGAAGTGATCTCACCTCAATTTTATCCGTTTTACTAATGATTACTTCATTATAATTCAATGGATTTCCTATTGCGAAATATACTTCTGAGTTTGGACATTGATAAACTATGTTAGCATTCAAACGATTGCTAACATCATAAATTATGAAATATTTATCTCCTCTCCAGAATACATATTTCCCATCTAAAGAAAACCTTATTGTACCCCAAAGTAATTCATCAGATACTGAAGGTTTGAATGAGAAATCTTGCCATGTAAGATTTTGACCTACATTAAATATATAATAAAAACTATCAATATTGTAGTATCCAAAACAACCTGCATCTGTCATTTGCCCTCCATATTTATCATAGCCTTTTGTAAGCTTTCTGACTTCACTAAGACTTTCATCGAAAAGGTGAATTTCATCCGAGTATAAGCTCAAAAAACTGGTTCCCTGGTGATTTCCCCACAGTGCAAGTTTATTAATACTATTATTTGCATAAGCATTTCCTTCGGTTGTTGTTAAATCTACTTTTTCTATTTGTGAAATATTGTTAGGACTTAGAATATAAAATTGATCTTTTGCATATGAGTAGTGAAACTTATAATTGGCGGTGATTCCGTTTTTAAATGTGGTGCTTATTGTTTCATATCTGTTACCGCTGTTTTTATAGACATAGGGATATATTTCTAAATAAAATTTTTGTTCTAAACCAAGTAAACATATAGTTTTAAAAGAATTCTCATATCCGGTAAAAATGTAACGTTGCCAGGCATTACCGAGATAAACTTTATAAAACACTCTGAATTGACTTTTTGTCCACGAAACCATTGCACTGTCAAGTCCAAAAGGAGTAATATTTAATTCAGGAAATGGATAATTTGGATAAATTGTTTTTTGATATAAATTCCTATTATTATCATTAAGATTTAATGTGTAGTATTTCGAATTTCCGCCATAATAGGTGGAGTCTGCAAAAAATGTTGTATCACCTACAATCTTTGAAATATAAGGATGAACTGTATGGGTTCTGTTTATTGTACTAATAATCGGAGGGAAATATGAAGGTTTAACCCAAAATAATTCCAAAAATCCATCTTTATTGACATGATGTTGGAATTGGAAATCATATTTAGTTATATCCAAAAAAAGCACTTTCCATGTTTTGGAACCTACATAATTCTCAGCTTTAAATCTGTCGGCAATACTTCCTGAACCAGTGCCTAAATAAAAATTAGCTGTCAAATCAAACCAACCTGTATTATTAAAGTCAGGAGTAATTCTAAATGATCCGAAAGAACTATATTGATTGGTAATTTTTGTATTTAAGTATTCCAATTGAATGCCATTACAATCCAAACCAAAAGAATTAACAGAATACTGGATGTCGGTTGGTTCATATATCACAATTGAATCCATATCTTTTGAAAGCGAGATATTTCCATCGTGTGAATCGGCTGGCTTATTTACATCTCGGTTAAACTCGCCCGAAAGTTCATACTCGCAACCTGCAAAAAATATCGGAATTATTGATAATAAGAGGATTATCTTATAGTTGTGTCGCATAATTAAAATTTATGGTTATTATTTACAAAGTCAGTGTCAAACCAATTCCGGTTTGTGTAAATCCTAATTTTAGATCATAATTATCAATGCTGCCGTTAGAATTTAACCTGCTATTATAGTTGTCGACAGCCATTTTTAGTTTGTTTTTACTCGCCATCGAAATGGGAATGGATATTATTGCCAATCCACATCCTACCGCTACTAAAGTCATATTATAATGACCTGTTTTTATTCCATAACCAATTGGATATCCAATAAGAAAACCACCCGAAGATGAAATAATGTTTGAGAACATATTTAATGTTTTTGCACTTTTCAGATAATTTGTAGATGTCTGATTCATTCTGAAAATTATTTCAAAATCTTTGAAATTTAGGATTTCCCCTGATTGTCTGTATTGAGTAATGTTGATAGCTTTAACTACTTGTATGCTGTCGGTGTGATTTTGTCCCGAAACAGATAAGAATAAAAAAAACATAAATAAAACAAAAATAGATTTTTTATACATAAAGAATAGGATATTAGTTGTCAAGTTTCACAACGTTATTGATGTAAGTTGACTTTATTTTGAGTCAAAGTTAATACTTTATTTTTAAATTCTTGGGGTTTAATTTTAAATATTTCAGGTTTTAATTCGTACCTGTCAAGTTTCACAACGTTGTTGATGTGAGTTGACTTTATTTTGGGTCAAAGATAATACTTTATTTTTAAATTCTTGCGGTGTTATTTTAAATATTTCAGGTTTTAATTCGTACCATTTTTCAATGGCTTGAAAAGGTGTTTTCACATTGAGTTCTTTTCTGAGTGAACCATGTCTTCTGTCCGTATTGTAATGCACCAAGAATTGCATCATATCGGTTTGCATTTGATCCAAGTTGAGATATTTTGTTCTTAGTATTGTGGCATTTTTAATGGTTCCATTTGCCCGTTCCACCATGCCATTCGTTTTAGGTGTGGCCGGCTTTGTTAATCGATGTTCAATATCGTGTGTTTTGCATTTAATGTCTAATAATGAGTCTTTAGTACATAGATTTCCTTTTTTGCTCATAATGAGCCTATTTGTAAATTCCAATCCGTTATCGGTGAGAATATGAGAGATATAGATTGGAAAAAACGCCATACATTTATCAAAGAAGTCCTCAGTTGACAAAGCTGATTTATTTGGATAAATACAATAAAACAAAGCACGAGTAGCCCTGTCAATAGCAACAAAAAGATAATAACTATTGCCATTAAATTTTGGCAAATAAGTAACATCAATATGAAGATAACCTGGCTGATAAGCCTTAAACTTTTTCGCAATATCTTTCTTGTCTTGAGGTACATTGTTTATGTTATTTTTCACTAAACAGCGATAAACAGAGCTCCTTGAAATACTTGAATTTTGGAGCAGTACTGTTTCATATATCTCATCAATAGGAAGCCACGAGGCTCTTCTAAGACTTATTATTACGGCAGTTTCTAATTCAGATAGAGCATAATGGATGTTGATTGGACAACATGATGCATCTTGAACGAACCCTCGGTTTTTCCATTTGGAAACCGTCTGGGTTGAAGTATTAAAACGAGAAGCCAGCTCTTGGTTTGAAACAGAAAAACATTTTTGTATTTGCTCCCGATTGTTTACATTTGTGGTGGCATTAGAATGATAGATTTGTTGCATGTTTTTTTTGTTTTAGTGAACAAAAATAGTCAACTTTTTTGTCATTTCCTCTTCCGAGTTCCGTTCGGACTACGTCCTTACTACTCTCGGAAGAGGAAAAATGCTATCAGCAACGTTGTAAAACTTGACAATTTTTGCGAACTATTTTATTCTAATATGCTGTATATCAATTCGTATATAACTCGTAGAACTGCGCCGACATGGATTGTTATTTTACGATAGTTGGTTCTTAAATTGTTGAATTTCAACAATAGGTCATATAGTTCTGATCTTACAGTTGTTATAATCAACTAATAATTCTAAGTAAAAAATTATCAACAAAAAAGCACACGATAAATTTAATTTTACCACCGGTCTTATCCTATAATATAGGTGAAGAAATACCCGATTTTGCAGTTAAGGCAAAGTATTCAGCACTTCATAAGAATTCTAAATTTTTTCTGATTTTTGGAGTTTTCTGGAGTTTGATTGTAAATTTTATTGCTTATGCTTTTTATCATCCGCTTTTAAGAGGTGAAGACATTCACTTTAAAGTTAATAATGTAGACCAGATTGCAAATATTAGTAACTACTCAGCACCCCTTAAGTTGATGATACAGAATATTTTACGAATTTATGGAGATAAAAGATTAAAAATAGTTGTTTAATAATTTGGTCATCACGTTGATATTCATTATATTTGATGCGTGAAAGAGCAAGTTTCAGACAAAGGTTTAGTATTGAAATCCATCAATGGAAGAATTGATGAATTGACTAAACAGCTTGATGTCGTAACAAAAGAAAATATTGCTCTTAAAAAAGAAATTGTTGTTTTGAAATCACGAATATCGGTTTACCAAACGCCAAAAGATAGCCACAACAGCAGTATTCCTCAGTCGAAAGATACGATTGCGGCACAAGCAAAAAGGGCTAAGCAGTTGCTCAAAACGCAATCCTTAAGGATAAAGTCGGGCAAAAGTAGCGGTGGGCAAGTAGGGCACAAAGGGCACACGTTGGAAATGGTAAGCGAGCCAGATTTAATTAAAGAACATAAGCCTTCCTTTTGCACTCGTTGCGGGAATGACCTTTCTTTAATTCAAGGTTCAGTGGTTGAGGTACGGCAAGTGTTTGATGTACCAATGCCCATACTTCCTATTGTAACGGAGCATCGGTTAATAGGCAAACAATGCAGTTGTGGACATTGCAGCCAAACGGATTTTCCAAAAGAAGTACGTTCAAGAGTTTCTTATGGTGCAAATGTCCGAGCATTGGTGGCTTATTTAAGTTGCATTCAATGCATTCCGTATAAACGACTGACAGAGGTTCTACGTGATTGTTTTGGTATAACTTTAAGTCAGGGTACAATTGACAATATATTAAAAGATGTGTCAGACAAATCCTTAGTGGCATACAATGAGATACGCAATAGAATAGAAAAATCCACTGTGGTTGGAGCTGATGAAACAGGACAAAATATCAATGGCAAATTGAATTGGGCGTGGGTTTGGCAAACACCGAACTTGACATATATTCACAGCGACAAATCACGTGGAAAACTGGCTATTGATAAGCAGTTTGTGAATGGATTGCCGAACTCAATCTTAGTTACAGACCGTCATCGCTCGTATTTTAATATGAATGTTCTTGACCATCAACTGTGTTTGCCGCATATTTTACGGGAGCTTATACACTTAACGGAATTGGATAAAAAACAAAATTGGTCGACGCAATTTACCCAATTAATACGCGATGCAATACACATAAGAAAAACAGTATTGTGGGAAGATATCGACCGCAATTCTATAATTGATAGATTTAATAAATTACTTGAAACATGTACTGATAATCTGCATCAAAAGATTATTGCCCTGATAAAGAGTTTGACAAAATACAAAGAGTATGTATTTAAATTTCTTTTTGATCCTGACGTTCCATACGACAACAACGCTTCCGAACGAGCCGTCAGAAATCTAAAAGTGAAACAAAAAGTAAGTGGTATGTTCAAGTCCGATACAGGAGCAGACACATACAGTCAAATTCAAACTATCACGCAAACTGCCAAAAAGAATAATCAAAATCCATTCTTGGCAATCCTTGCCGTGGCAAATAACCATTGAGGTTTTTTATTGGTGCTGAGTAGTTACAAATATTAATAATCTGGAACCTATGTTTTTAGAAATTATATTTTTTGGAGTATTTATTTTAATAGGTTGTGGCATGCTTGCTTACGGTTTTTATAGCTTTTTTCGCAAAGGAGGTTATTTAGGTTGGAACACCTACCCGTTTGATTGTTTTTGAAACAAATAGCTTACGTTCAATAAATTGGAGTGAATTTTCTGGAAACACAAATGTAAACGGAAACAATAAGAATGGCAGTTTGTCCTTGCAGTTAAAGAGTGGTCAAATGGTTAACTCGGAAAACGGCAGTGCTCGTTTCGAAGCTTATGTTATATATATGAATGGAATTACTAACCCGTATCAGGTTGAAAATTTGTGCAGAAAAGGAATGGATGAATTTGAAAAATTATGAATTCTATTTTTATATTCACTTTCTCTTACCAACATTTCAAATAATCAACATCAAATTCAAATTCTTTATAAAGTTGTTTTCTGATTTTTACCTCATTTTATAGTATCTTTGCAATCCCAATAAAAAACTCCATTTAGAAAAATGAATTTAGAAAACGATATTCAAACCATAGTCGTACAGGCTGTTAAAACACTTTATGGCTTCGATGCTGAAACGAATCAGGTGCAAATTCAGAAAACCAAAAAGGAATTTGAAGGTGATTTAACTGTGGTGATTTTCCCTTTTGTAAAAGCTGCCCGCAAATCGCCCGAAGTAGCCGGTCAGGAAATAGGAGAATTTATCCATAAAAATAACAACATCGTATCAGGTTTCAATGTGATAAAAGGATTCCTGAACCTTAATATTCATAAGTCATATTGGTTAGAAACGTTGAATAATATTCATGCTGACCAACATTTCGGAATATTGTTGCCTGCTGAAGATGCTGATATTATGATGATTGAATATTCATCGCCCAACACTAATAAACCTTTACATCTCGGTCATATCCGCAACAATTTGTTGGGTTTCAGCATTGCTGAAATTCAGAAAGCCAATGGTTGGAAAGTGGTAAAAACCAATATCGTGAACGACCGAGGCATTCATATCTGCAAGTCGATGTTAGCTTGGAAATTATGGGGAAATGGTGAAACACCTCAAAGTACCGGCATCAAAGGCGATCATTTAGTTGGAAAGTATTACGTTCTCTTTGATCAAGAGTACAAAGCTGAAATTAAATGGCTTACCGAAACCGGAATGGGTGAAGAAGAAGCTAAGAAATCGGCTTCGCTGATTCTCGAAGCGCAAAAAATGTTACTTGCCTGGGAAAATAATGATCCTGAAATTCGACATTTATGGGAAACAATGAATGGATGGGTTTACGCCGGCTTTGCCGAAACTTACAATCAACTTGGGGTAGATTTTGATAAAATATATTACGAATCGGAAACTTACTTAGATGGAAAATCGAAAGTAGAAGAAGGATTGAAAAGCGGAGTATTTTATAAACGCGATGATGAATCGGTTTGGGCTGATTTAACGGGGGAAGGATTGGATGAAAAACTGCTGTTGCGTGGTGATGGAACGTCGGTGTATATGACTCAGGATATTGGAACCGCCAAACTGCGTTATGATGATTTTGATATTAAGAAAATGGTTTATGTGGTTGGTAATGAACAAATATATCATTTTCAGGTGTTGTCCGTTTTGTTGGATAAATTAGGTTTCGAATGGGGAAAAAACCTGGTGCATTTCTCGTACGGAATGGTTGAATTGCCCGAAGGAAAAATGAAAAGCCGCGAAGGAACAGTGGTAGATGCCGATGATTTGATTGCCGGAATGATTGAAACGGCATGCGAAACATCCGAAGAATTAGGTAAACTTGATAATTGTACTCCCCAGGAAAAAGAAAATGTTGCCCGCATGGTAGGTTTGGGAGCGCTGAAGTATTTTATTCTGAAAGTGGACCCCAAGAAAAATATGACCTTCAATCCGAAAGAATCTATCGATTTTAACGGAAACACCGGTCCGTTTATTCAATATACATACGCCCGTATCAAATCGGTTTTGCGCAAAGCAGCCGAAATGGGAATAAATTTTGGAACGAAAATTGATTCAGATCTTGAAATTTCCGAAAAAGAATCGTATCTCATTCAGTTGCTTGCTGCGTTTCCTTCTGTTATCGAAGAAGCCGGTAAAGAATTTAGTCCTGCGCTGATAGCCAATTACGAGTACGAATTAGTAAAAGAATACAATCAGTTTTATCACGATTTCCCCATGCTGAAAGAAGAAAATACCCACCTGAGGCAATTCAGGTTAATATTATCTGAATCGATAGCGTCAGTGGTTAAAACCGGTATGAAACTGTTGGGAATTGATGTTCCCGAAAGAATGTAGGCAATTGATAAATAGCTTTTAAATCAAAATTAATCATCAATTATTACTGCTATGAGAAAAAAAAATTCAATCATCGTTTTTAGTTTTCTGATATTTTTTACTCTCTCTTGCTCTTCGGGTTACAGAGCACTGAAAAAAGGTGATTACTATAAAGCCAGCATCGAGTCCATTGAAATGCTGCGTACAAATCCTACTAATCAAAAAGCACAATTTGTTTTTGTTAAATCGTATCCGCTGGCAATTAAAGCCGCGCAGCGCGAGATTAACATTGCTCAAGCAGGGAATGAGCTAATAAAGTATGATATTTTGGTTGATCAGTTAGAAAAAGTAAATCACCTTGCCAACATGATTTACAGATGTCCCAAAGCAAACGAAATAGTGGCTCAGCCTATTGAGTTCATTGGAGAGCTTGCCACAGCAAAAGAAAATGCTGCCGAACAGGCATACAAAATGGGCAATATTGCAATGAATGTGGGAACATTGGAGCAAGCCCGATTTGCCTTTCAATATTTTACTAAAGCAAATAATTATATTTACGGATATAAAAATGTACTGGGACGATTGGAGGAGGCAAGATATAACGCCACTTTGCGTGTGTTGGTTGAGAAACCGATCACAAGCAGACTTTATCAGTTTACCGCTGATTTTTTTACCGAAAACCTGCTTTACGAAATTTTGCGGAATAACAAAAGCCAGTTTATCAGATTTTACACTTACGAAGAAGCCGGAAACCTGAATATGAATGATCCGCATCAGTTTCTTGTGGTCGATTTTGTGGATTTTACAATTGAAAACTATAGGGATACAAGAAACACGACTAACTTAAAACGCGATAGTGTGTTAACCGTTGTAAAGGATAGCGAAGGTAAAACAGAGAAAAAATACATTACCGTTACAGCAAAACTTACCTCTTACCAGCGAGAAATTGTTACGCGTGGTGTTTTAAGTGTGCGAATTTTCGATGCCCAATCAAAAAGAATTATTCAACAAAGAAATTTCGGTAACCAATATGTGTGGCGTACAAGTTGGGGCTCGTTCAACGGAGACGAAAGGGCTTTGACAAACGAACAGAAAGCATTCTGCGAACGCCAACCCGAATACCCTCCAAGCCAGCAACAATTGTTTTATGAGTTTACTCAACCTGTATTTTCACAGGCTGTTTCGTTTTTGAAATCGGTTTATAAAAACTACTGATAAAAAAAAAGTCCTCTCGACAAGGACTTTTTTTTTACTATTCTTCTTCTGTAATATCTTCTGTTTCATTTTCGACTCCGAATACCGAAAGCTGACGTTGGAAAACTTCATCTAATGAAATCTGAAAAGTCTCGGTATGCGAAATACCTTCGATGGATGTCATTTTATCTACTATTATATGCAACAAATGCCGGTTATCTCTGGCATAAATTTTAATAAACATAGCGTATTTTCCTGTTGCATAATGGCATTCTACAATTTCCGGAATTTTTTTAAGTTCCTCAGCTACCGTCGAAATGGACTTTACATCGCGTACAGTGATACCAACAAATGCACAGGTCTGATAACCAATTTTATAATTGTCGATTACAAACTCAGAGCCTTTGATAATCCCAATATTCCGCAATTTTTGAATGCGCTGATGAATTGCGGCACCAGATACATTGCATTCTCGTGCCACTTCCAAAAAAGGTATGCGTGCATCTTGCGAGATGAGTTGTAAAATTTTTTTGTCCAACCGGTCAATTTGATGGTGTCCCATGGTGATATTAAGTTACTGTTTGTATTAAGTTTTTTATTTAATATGCAAATATATTAATAATTTTCAATTTTCGCCTTTATAAATGCAACAATATGACAGAAATATTCAGAAAAATATGCATTATCTGTATTTTCCATTACTTATATCGTCCAAAATGCTCAAATAACTCTGATATCGCGATGCGCTAATAAAGTTTTCTTTCACTGCTTTTAAAACAGCACATTCAGGTTCGTGAACGTGAGTACAATTTGAAAATTTGCATTGTTTTGAAAAACGAAAAATTTCCTTGAAATAATGACCTATTTCAAACTCCAGCATGTCAATGGTTCCAAAACCTTTAATCCCCGGCGTGTCAATTACGCCGCCGCCCTCTTTCAGCTCAAACATTTCCGAAAAAGTGGTGGTATGCATTCCTTTGTTATGATACGAAGAAATTGCAGCAGTTTTTGCCATAGATAGCGGAGCAATCACATTGATAAGCGTAGATTTACCAACCCCCGAATTTCCTGACATTAAAGTTGTTTTATCTTTTAAAAAAGCTATTAATTCATTTGTATTTTCGGATTTTAATGCCGATATTTTAAATACAGGATAATTTAACGAAGTATATAAATTGACTAATGCTTCAATATAATTCAATTCATCCTGATTGTACAGGTCTGTTTTATTAAAAACTAAACAAGCAGGAATCCGGTAAGCTTCGGCCGATGCAAGGAAACGGTCGATAAAAACAGTGGATGTCTTGGGATAATTTACGGTTACTATTAATGCTGCTAAATCGAGATTGGCTGCCAGTATATGCGATTGTTTCGAAAGATTGGACGAACGGCGAACGATATAATTTTTACGGTCGCAAATTTCCGAAATCATTGCAGACCCATCTTGATTTTGCATGAACTCAACAAAGTCGCCCACGGCAATAGGGTTGGTGCTGCGAATTGCCTGTAAGCGAAGATTTCCTTTTATCTTACACTCCACCAAAAGTCCGGTTTCAGTTTTCACCTGATACCAACTTCCTGTATTCTTAACAACTAAACCCTTCATTGTCTGTGTTTTTGTCTTTTGTGTTTTAGAAGTTCAAGGGGGTATGCCTCCTTGTTTCTCGTTTTGTGTTTTAGTTGTACAAGGGGGCATGCCCCCTTGTTCCTCGTTCACCTCACTCCTCGCTTTTGTCTTTGCTCTTTGTTCTTTTATCTGACTCAAAACGCTTCCGTTGCTGTTATGTAAAATTGCAATTTCTCGCCGTAATTATTTTTTGCAATATCAAAGCGCAAATGCACACGCGCATCATTCAGTCTGTATCTGAGCCCCGCTCCATAAGCAATTTTCAACTTGTCAATCTGATAATTATTGCTGTTTACCACATCGCCTACCGAGCAAAAGATGGCTGCTTTCAATCGTTTGTAAATGGGCAACCGATATTCGGTTTGTACCAACATCAGTACATTTTCGCGGTACATTCCTTGTCTGTATCCGCGCAAATTATCTCGCCCGCCCACAGTAGGTAAAAGCAGAAAAGGAATTTCATCGGCACTGAAAGCACCCTCAAATAATGCCTGCCACCCGAATACATGATCTTGAAATATTGGAATATAATTTCGGAAATCGAAAGAAACATCAGTAACTGAAAATGTGCTTCCAAAGCCGGTATTCGATGTGCTAATAGTCGATTTTGCAAATATACCTTTTTGTGGGTAAAACTGGTTATCTCTGCTATCGTAAGATGCCATAACACCTAAATTCAGTTGTGCGAAAGGACTCCAACCGGCGGCACCAAATCTTTGATAAATTTCAGCCCTTTTCTGTTCAAATGAAGCATCGGTTTTTACATTTTCGGTCTGATACGAAAGTAGGGCTCCTGCAAAAATTTCCTTTGTAATGGAGTATTGTGGTTGGAGCAACAAACTGAAATTTCGGGAAGTAAAATTTTGTTTAATATTAGTGGGCGAATTGCCGATGCCGTAATAATAATCGGGATAATTTCGGAAATTCAAATTCGAATACAAGTACCACTTTTTGTCGGCAAAATATATTTTTGGTGTAATATTGAAAATGAACTGATTCAGTAAGGTGTAAACAACACTTCCCGAAACAGAACTTATCCGGTTTAAAACCTTACTTTTAAAATAATAACCCCATGCAACTCCGGCTGACCAACTTGTTTCTTGCTGATAAGCCGCATGAGGGATAATAAATAAACTTCGTTTCGAAACTATTGAGTCGGAATTTTGGCTAAATACTTGTAAAGCTATTAAAATGATAACAGAAAACGTAAATGTTTTTTTAAAGAACATTTTTGAATTTTTGAATTAGCAAAAAAACAATCACCCCGTATATTCGGGATGACTGAATGTTATTACAATTAACAATGCCTGTGTTGGGTTACTAAACGGTCATAATTTCTTTTTCTTTGGCTGCAAGCATATCATCAATTTTTTTGATGTACTTGTCGTGAATTTTCTGAACGCTTGCTTCCGCATCTTTTTCTACATCTTCGGGCAACCCTGTTTTCACTAACCTCTTAAATTGCTCTATGGCTTCGCGTCTTGCATTTCGAACCGAAATTTTAGCTTCTTCGCCCTCGTGCCGCGATTGTTTTGCCAACATCTTGCGGCGCTCTTCTGTTAATGGAGGAATGCCTAATCGGATCGTTTCACCGTTATTCATGGGTGTTATTCCTACATCCGAGTTTTGTATTGCTTTTTCAATCACGCCTATCAAACCTTTTTCCCAGGGTTGAATGGTAATGGTTTTGGCATCGGGAGTTGTAACGGTTGCCACATTCGAAAGTGGAACGTGCGCACCGTAATAATCAACTTTTATACCATCCAAAATACGGGGATTGGCTTTGCCGGCACGAATGTGTGCCAATGCTTCGTCTAAAAACAGGATAGTAGCTTCCATGCTTTCTTCAGCTTCTGTGAGTATGGGTTTAATGTCGTGCATAATATTTTAGTTTGAAGTGTTTGTCCCGATTCCCGATAGCTATCGGGAATCGGGACGGGATGAAAAGTTTGAAAGTTTGGGTGATTAGTATTACAATATTAAAAAACTTCAACAGGGTATTAATTTTTTTTTTACCATAGGTAATTATTTCGTTAACAAGTGGGTTTGAGAGATTAAAATCCTTTTTTCTAAATGGGTGAGGTTCTATTCTGCTGTCAATTTGTCTCCTTAAATCTAATTGCATATCAAGTACGTTTTTGTAATCATCGAAAAACACAGTAATATCGCTGTCATCGTTGATATTTCCTTTTGCATAGGAGCCAAAAAGTATTACTCTTTTACAATCAAATTTATCTTTGATTGCAATCTTATATTTTTCAGCTATTTCTAAAGCATTGATTTTATCCATTGTCTCTTTGTGATTTTTTTTAATTCCTCACCAACGTACCTATTTTTTCTCCCAACATCACTTTTTTAAGATTTCCGGACGTATCCATATCGAACACATAAATGGGCATGTTATTTTCCTTACATAAAGTGGTAGCGGTTAAGTCCATCACTTTCAGGTTGCGGTCGTAAATTTCAAGGTATGTAATTTCGTCGAATTTGGTTGCTGTTGCATCTTTCTCAGGATCAGCTGTATAAACGCCATCAACACGTGTTCCTTTCAACATAATGTCGGCTTCAATTTCGATGGCGCGCAACGCCGAAGCGGTATCGGTAGTAAAAAACGGATTTCCTGTGCCACCCGAAATGATCACTACTTCGCCGTTTTCGAGGCTTTGAACTGCTTTTTGTTTGGAATAAAATTCGCCTATAGGTTCCATGCGAATAGCAGTTAAAACACGCGATTTTACTCCCGCAGCCTGCATAGCCGAATTCAGTGCCAAACTATTAATAACCGTTGCCAACATGCCCATTTGGTCACCTTGCACGCGGTCGAAACCTTTGGATGCGCCGCTCAGTCCGCGAAAAATATTACCGCCGCCAATTACAATACCAACCTGAATACCCATTGCTGCAATTTCGGCTATTTGCCGAGCATACTCATTCAACCGTTTTTCGTCAATTCCGTACTGTTTTTCGCCCATAAGCGATTCGCCGCTCAGTTTGAGTAAAATGCGTTTGTAAGTTGCCATTTATTTATTTACAATTAGTTCATCCGTCAGTTGACGGACAGGTTTTACTTTTAACCGCTTTTAATTAGCAAAAGTAAATAAATTGAACGAAATGTGCAAATACGCATAAACTTTTCTCATCAAAATTTCCTCTTCCTTTTAGTCTTTTCGTAGTGGTAGTTGCATTAATCAAACTAATAATTTATGCTTATTGCAGTAATATTTTATTGATTATCGGAAGTCATTTTCAACTCATGCTCAGCATAGAAAACACCGAATAGGCACATACTTCGCTCCAAAATCTTTTTTCAAAACCACTGAACAAATACATTGAATAGCGTGTTAATGATAGAACTTATCAAATATTTTTTTAATAAGAGTTTATTTATTAGTAAATTTGCAACTCAAAAAATTACAAGATTTCAACATAAACTTATTATTGATAATAGGTTGAAAACGTTGAAGTTTATTGTCGAGAATATCGGAACTGAACAATTGAATTTATGGCAGAAAATATATTACACGAAGTAACACAGGCGGATTACAAATACGGTTTCACTACCGATATCGAAACCGATATCATACCAATTGGATTAAATGAGGATGTGGTCAGGGTTATTTCGGCAAAAAAAAACGAACCGGAATGGATGCTCGAATACAGATTAAAGGCTTACCGGCACTGGACAACCATGAAAATGCCCGAATGGGCTCATCTGAAAATACCTGAAATAAATTATCAAAGTATTTCGTACTATGCAGCTCCCCGAACCAATGGACCGAAAAATCTCGATGAAGTAGATCCCGAATTATTGAAAACATTCAACAAATTGGGTATTCCGCTCGAGGAACAAATGGCACTCTCGGGAATTGCGGTGGATGCAGTGATGGACAGCGTTTCGGTAAAAACAACATTTAAAGAAACGCTTGCAGAAAAAGGAATTATTTTTTGCTCGTTTAGCGAAGCGGTTGAACATCATCCCGATTTGATTCAGAAATACATGGCATCGGTAGTCCCGATAACCGATAATTTTTTTGCGGCTCTCAATTCGGCTGTATTCAGCGATGGCTCTTTCGTTTATATTCCCAAAGGGGTTCGTTGTCCAATGGAACTCTCGACCTATTTCCGTATTAATGCCATAAATACAGGGCAGTTTGAACGCACACTGATTGTTGCCGACGAGGACAGTTATGTTTCGTATCTCGAAGGATGTACAGCACCCACCCGCGATGAGAATCAGTTGCATGCAGCCATTGTCGAAATTATTGTTCACAAAAATGCCGAAGTTAAATACTCGACTGTGCAAAATTGGTATCCGGGCGATAAACAAGGCAAGGGTGGAGTTTACAACTTTGTAACCAAGCGCGGTATTTGCAAAGGCGACAATTCGAAACTATCGTGGACACAGGTTGAAACAGGTTCGGCAATTACATGGAAATATCCGAGTTGCATTCTGCAAGGCGATAATTCGTCAGCCGAGTTCTATTCTGTAGCGGTTACAAATCATTATCAGCAAGCCGACACAGGAACAAAAATGATTCATTTAGGCAAAAACACACGCAGTCATATTTTGTCGAAAGGAATATCAGCCGGTTTTAGCAATAACAGTTACCGCGGTCTGGTTCGTGTGAGTCCTAAAGCCGATAATGCACGCAACTATTCACAGTGCGACAGTCTCTTACTTGGTGACAAGTGCGGTGCACACACATTTCCATACATGGAAGTAAACAACGAAACAGCAATAATAGAACACGAAGCAACCACTTCGAAAATCAGCGAAGACCAGATTTTCTATTGTAATCAACGCGGTATTTCTACCGAAGATGCAGTAGGTTTAATTGTGAACGGTTATGCCAAGGAAGTTTTGAACAAATTACCAATGGAATTTGCAGTAGAAGCACAAAAGTTATTACAAATAACGCTCGAAGGTTCGGTTGGATGACCCCCGACCCCTAAAGGGGGAGGAAGAATTAATACAACTGTTATTTAAAAGTATCTAAAATTTTTTATAAAAACGACACTACCTCATTTCAACTTGAAGGGTTAGGGGTTAGTCTAAATTTACAAATCAATACTAAATTAAGACTCCGTCAGCTGACGGATTAGGGGTAATATTTATGTTACAAATTAAAAATTTACACGCCAGCATTAATGGCAAAGAAATATTAAAAGGATTAAACCTGACGGTTCGTCCGGGTGAAATACACGCTATTATGGGACCTAACGGTGCCGGAAAATCAACTTTAGCATCGGTACTTACCGGCAATCCGGCTTTTGAAGTAACACATGGAACTGTTTCGTTCAATGGAAAAGATTTACTCGAACTGGCTCCGGAGCAACGTGCCAATGAAGGAATTTTTCTAAGCTTTCAGTATCCGGTCGAAATACCGGGCGTAAGCATGGTTAACTTTATGCGAACTGCCATCAACGAACAGCGCAAATACCGCCAACAGGAAACGATTTCAGCTACAGACTTTCTGCGCCTGATGCGTGAAAAGAAAGAATTGGTGGAGATGGACAACAAGCTAACCAACCGCTCAGTAAACGAAGGATTCTCGGGAGGTGAAAAGAAACGCAACGAAATTTTCCAAATGGCAATGCTCGATCCAAGTTTATCAATTCTTGATGAAACAGATTCAGGATTAGATATTGATGCGCTGCGTATTGTAGCTAATGGTGTAAACAAACTGAAACGTGCCGATAATGCAACCATCGTAATCACACACTACCAGCGGCTGCTCGATTATATTGTACCTGATTTTG
Organism: Paludibacter sp.; assembly: GCA_030653695.1. Lineage (GTDB taxonomy): Bacteria > Bacteroidota > Bacteroidia > Bacteroidales > Paludibacteraceae > Paludibacter. Next base: position 18,655 of record JAURYY010000328.1, read on the forward strand.
TACATGTGCTTTACGATGGAAGAATAGTAAAAACCGGTGATAAAAATTTGGCACTCGAACTCGAAGAAAAAGGTTACGACTGGATAAAACAAGAAGTGGAAGGAAAATAAGATTCACCACTAAGGCACTAAGTACACTTAGAAACACTAAATTTTGTTTTGTAAATATTAAAATCAATAACTATAACTTTTGTGCTTAAATGGTAATTGAAACATAAGTCTAATAATTTGTAAATGTGTTGTTCTAAATAAATTAAATTTCACTTAGTGAAACTTTGCGTACTAAGTGCCTTAGTGGTATAATAATATGACTCAGAAAGAACTAAATAACTTAGCATATGATGTAGTTGGATGTGCAATTGAAGTGCATAAACAATTAGGACCAGGACTTCTTGAGTCAGTGTATGAAGAATGTCTTATTGAAGAACTAAAAAGAGCGGGTTTACTTGTTGAAAATCAGGAAAGACTACCATTAATTTACAAAGGAAAACTTTTAAAAGCCGAATTTAAACTCGACATAGTTGTAAATAACTGTATCATAGTAGAATTAAAAGCCGTGGATGAGTTTCATCCTGTTCATAAAGCTCAATTACTAACATATTTAAAA
>JAURYY010000340.1 GCA_030653695.1 Paludibacter sp.
ATGTTCAGTTCTTCAGCCATGTTTTCGTATGAGTATCCTCTTATACTCCTTAAAGCTTTGATATTTTCTAAAATTTCTTTCATAGATATTGAGTCTATCTAACTGTAAACAAGAGTCTCATTTATTGAGTCTTTTTTTTACAGTTTAAATCATGTAACAAACTTGTTTTGATAAAATGTGCCACAAAAGTAATTATTTTATTCGAAATAGTGCAAATGATGTTGTATAAGGCTTTGTGAATATATAATATGAACATTTATTGTTTTATTATTTCTTAGTTACCTCAATAGAATAGTTCCATTTTGGATAAATGGAGTGTACAGTCATATTAATTTGACCCAACTCTTTGTCAGTTACTTTTATCCCCTTCTCATATGTATTCAAATCTAATTGTGCATCAATTTTTAATCCTTTTTTCGTAGTTGTATTCCCTATTAAATTGACTATCAACTCATAGCTAAGCAATGGTTGTCCTTTCCAATTCATACTAATAAACGAAAACATTCTGTGTTCTATTTTATTCCATTTACTTGTTCCTGGAGGATAGTGGCATACTGTTATATTTAATCCGATCTCGTCAGCAAATTTTTGTAAATTAACTTTCCATAAACGATTTCTCGACCCATTACTACCACCTCCATCTGCACAAATCATTAGTTTACTGGCATTTGGATAAGCTGTCATTCCAACAGAACTCCACCATTGTCTAATGCTGTTGACAGCAAATTCTGCCGTATCTGCTGTAATTCCTACATTAACGAACCCTTTATTATTAAGGATGTCATATGTGCCATATGGTATTGCAACGCCCTCTCCTAGTGATGGAAAGTCATGATCATGTACTTCAATCGGTTTTTTGGATTTTCTCCATGTTTCCCCATTATTTTTAAAATTTCCAACCTGCTCTTTCTTTTTTGCATCAACTGAAATCACAGGTTCTCCGCTGTTTATAAACTCTTTCGCAAAATCATTTATCGCTTTAAACTGTCCGTCTCTATCTTCAGAGCTGCAACTACCCAGTGTTTTTTTATTCCCTTGTAATGTATAATCTGCTTCAGAAAGCAAATTATAAACAGTCTTATAACTTATCTTATTGCCTTTTTTTACTAATTCTTCAGCGATTTTTCTTGTTGATTTACATGTCCATTTTAATGAACTCATCGGGTCGCCAGCGGTGTTTTCATTCATAAGTAGCTCTAAATCTGCAAGAATGTTAGAATGTAAATCGGTTATAGCTTTTCTTCCAGCACCCTTTTTTCTAATCTGATTTTCTAATTCTTCTTTGCTTTTTAGCTCTCTTATCCCCTTTGTTATGGTTGTTCTTGACATAGAAGTAAGTAGGCTCACTTTTGTTATTCCACCAAAACCAATCTCAATCGCCTTTTGCGCACTAAACCAACGTCTTTGACTCTCATTTAAAGTGTTGTAAATTTTTAACCAGTTGATATAATCTCCTTCTGTCATAATAATGTTTTTTCTTGGACACAAAGATAGTTATAATATTTGAATTGTTCAATTTATTATTTCACAAAGCCTTAGCAAAACTTCTCGGGAAAAGTGAAGCTGAAATAAGTAAATGGCTTCAAGGCACACACAATTTCACTATTGAAACGATATTTAAGATACAAGCTAACCTTGGTGAAGATATTATTCGGGTTGTTAAAAAACGAGTCATCAAAACAGCCGGTACTATTTTGGCAGATTATTCACTCCCAAAAGTCAATCCAACCGATTTATGTAACAATTTGATGTTAAGCTCTCCGCATTCAACATCTGAACCTTCCTCTCCAAACCCCACCGATAACCGCCAAGATTCGCATCAGAGTGAATAACCCTGTGGCATGGAATGATGTATGCAATCGGGTTTGCGCCGATGGCTGTCCCGACCGCACGAACCGCTTTGGGTCTGCCTATCGCTGTAGCAATTTGAGCGTAAGTGCTGGTTGCTCCGGCAGGTATTTCCAATAATGCTTTCCAGACTGACTGTTGAAATGGAGTACCTTTGGGATTGATTTTAATAATGGCTTTGAACAAGAAAATTTTATCTCCGAGTATCTTGGCTTGATTTGTATCTACTACAAAATTTTGCTCTGGTAACCTGTGATGTAATTCAGCAATCGCTTGCTCTTCATTTTCGGCAAAAACCAAAACCGAAATACCATCTTCGGAGAATGCCAAACAACACTGACCGAAAGGAGAATTGTAAAAACCGTAAGAAATGTTCATGGGTGTTGAATTGTTGAACTGTTGAGTTGTTGAATTGTTGAACTACCAGATTACCTTTACTTTCACAAACAGATTTCTGCCTGGTTCCAGTCGGTTAATTCCTCTGAGTGACGACAAATGCTCTTCATAAGCTTTATTCAGAATATTTTGTGCCCCTCCGATAAATTGAATTTTTACTTGTCCCAATTTTCGGGGTGTTGTATGTAACCCTGCATTAAAAATTGCATGCTGATGGGCTTCGTCACTTTCACCATGTACATCTTCCGATTCATATTCCCAATCCATCTCAACATAAGCTCCTATTTTATCATGAAAATGATAATGCAACTTAACTAAGCCGTGCAACGCGGGTATCAGCGGCAAATGCTCTTTTGTTTTAGCGTCCACGGCATAAACATACGACGCGTGGGTTTCAAATTCCAGTTCGGGCGTCATCATCCATCTTACAGCAATTTCGCCTCCCAGATAATATGCCTGATCGACA
>JAURYY010000169.1 GCA_030653695.1 Paludibacter sp.
GGTTAACCCAACAGTTTATGGAATCGAAAAACGCGGAATGGATATGGCTGATCACATTATGACAGTAAGTAACCTTACCCGACAGATTGTGATAGAAAAATATCATCAGTATCCGCGTAAAGTTACAACGGTACACAATGCAGTTGAACCGCTCGAAGATGTGGATTCATTTAAAAAAACACCTCGAAAAGACAAAGTAGTTACTTTTCTTGGGCGTATAACAATGCAAAAAGGACCTGAATATTTTGTTGAAGCGGCTCATCGTGTATTACAAAAAACCAAAGGAGTCCGTTTTGTAATGGCAGGGAGCGGCGATATGATGATAGATATGATTGATCTGGCAGCAAAACGCGGTATTGCCGACCGATTTCATTTTACAGGTTTTCTCAAAGGGCGTCAGGTGCACGAAATGCTTGCCCAAAGCGATGTCTATATCATGCCTTCAGTGTCGGAACCATTTGGAATATCACCATTAGAAGCAATGCAGGTTGGAACACCAAGTATAATATCGAAACAATCGGGCTGTGCCGAAATCCTGACACATGCCATTAAAACCGATTACTGGGACATTGATGCCATGGCTGATGCAATATATTCGATTGTAAAAAATCCTGCCATGTACAAAAGTTTGCAAGAACTCGGACGTGACGAAGCCAATAATATTAAATGGTATGATGCAGGCTTGAAAGTACGAAAAATATATGAAAGTGTGATGTAGAGGTAAGAGGTAAGAAGAAAGACAAAAGAACAAAGAAATTCAATTCATAAGACAAAGTCTTATGAAATGACAACCAATCAACCAACAATGGGGCTGTTGCTGTCCCGATTGCTATCGGGAGTCGAAGCATGCCCCATTGCTAACAACAAATTAATCATTTAATCAACTCCAGAAATATGCGTAACTTATGTTTTTATTTTCAGATACATTTGCCATTTCGGTTGAAACGATACCGTTTCTTTGAAATAGGACAGGATCACTATTATTATGATGATTTTCAAACTGAAGATCGTATCCGGAATGTTGTTGAACAATCGTATCTGACAGCAAACCGTATCATTGGCGATATGATTCGCAGTTCGAACGGAAAATTCCATTGTGCATTTTCCATTTCAGGTCCTGCGCTGGAACAGTTGGAACAATATGCACCTGAAGTGATGGACAGTTTTAAGGAACTTTCGAAAACCGGAAGTGTGGAATTTTTGGCTGAGCCTTTTGCTCATTCACTTTCATCAATTTTTGATGCTGATGAGTTTGAAAGGCAGGTAAAAAAACATGCCGATAAAATTGAAGAGTTATTCGGGAAACGCCCTACAGCATTGGTCAATGCAGAAATGATATATTCCGACGAAATTGGGGAAATGGTTTCTAAAATGGGTTATAAAACCATGATGATTGACGAGGCAAAACATATTTTAGGGTGGAAAAGCCCCAATTTTGTTTATTCTCATGCTTACAATCCGAAATTGAAGTTAATAGTCAGAAACCAGAAACTAAGCGATGATATGGCTTTTCGGTTTTCCAATAATTCGCTAACCGCCGAAGCATTTATTAGTTCTATTGCCAATTTACCTGCAGAGGAAAATACGATTACTTTAGGCATGGGTTATGAGGTCTTTGGAATGACACAACCTGCTCATACAGGAATATTTGATTTCCTGAAAGCATTACCATATCACGCTATGGAACAAAAAATGAATTTTGTTTTACCATCGGAACACAGTAAGAAATCTGACTCTGCCGGTTCATTATCTGTTCCTTGTCCTATCAGTTGGGTGGGAAATGATAAAGACCTGACTCCATGGACGGGAAATGACCTTCAACTTGAAGCACTGAATAAATTATACGCTGTGGGCGAAAGGGTTCGGTTATGTTCAGATAAACCTCTTCTGCTCGATTGGTTTTTACTTCAGTCCACCGATCATTTCCGCTATATGAGTCATAAGGATGCACACGGAACAAATTTTGAAAGTGCTTATGATGCTTTTATGAACTACATGAATATTTTAGCTGATTTCATAGAGCGTGTTAAAGAACAATTTCCTACTTCTGTTGATAACGAAGAGTTAAATGAACTGTTGAAAACAATCAACCATTTGGAAATAAGAAATGAACAACTCGAAGAAGAAGTTAAAAAGCTGAAATCAAGAAAAACAAAAGCAGTTATATAGTTGGTTGAAAATTATATAATTGAAATTTGTTAAAGAAAAATAGCTCTGTAACGAATAAAAACAAAAGAAGGTGCAATCCGCACCTTCTTTTTAAAAAAATTGAAAGAAAAATAACTACTTGTCAAAATCGCTTTTGGTATGCGCACCATCGCAAAATGGTTTGTTATTACTTAATCCACAACGACAAAGATGTGGGTCGGTAACTATTTTTTCTTCGCCCGATGGCATTACAATTTTAAAATCTCCGGTTACAAGATAAGGACCTCCTTTATAAACCTTAATCAATGATTTTTCTGCATTTTCCATATTAATATTTTATTATTTAGGAGGATAACAAAATCAACCGTTAAATTGTTCTTTGGTGTTGGATATTTCAAATTGAACTGTTTCTTTCTTTATTCTAAATTTAATGTATTTGGCAGTTGAGCCAATCTTTGGTTTGCAATTTCACAATATTCTTTGTTGATTTCGTAGCCTATAAAATTACGTCCCAACATTTTTGCCGCAACTGCTGTACTTCCTGAACCAATAAACGGATCGAGTATCAAATCGCCCGAATTACTGCTGATTTCGATAAAGGGAATACATACTTTCAAAGGTTTTTGAGTTTTGTGTTTTGTGCGTTCTTTTCCCATACAAATTGGAGCCTGAATAAAATTGTGCATTTCATTTACATGTTTGTGGTTCCATGTTTTGGGAGTTCCTTTCGAAAAATGCACTAATAATTCCATGCTGTTGGCATACATTTTTCGCGTGTACATTGCCGGAAAAGGGTTGGTTTTGTGCCAATGAATCACTTTTCGAAACTTAAAACCCACCCGGTCAACTATACGATTGATATACGACACAAAATCATCGCCACACCAGATATATCCGGCTGCTCCGGGTTTTGCCACGCGATAACATTCGGTAAGTACTGCTTCTAAAAAACTCAGATACTCTTCCTCGGTACCGAAACTATCAAATTCAAATTCTGTTTCAACATCTTTGTGATTTTTAAGTCCCTGCACGTTTTGTGCCCGGTACTGAAAATAAGGAGGATCGGTAAATATCAGATCCACAGATGCATCAGGTAAGTTTTTCAGTCCTTCAATACACGACTGATTGTATATTTTGTTTATTTCCGGCATTTACAATTTGATTCAAAATTGATATTGAGATTCAGAGAGGATTTACTTTTTATAATATTTATCCAATAATTCTTTGGCAGCAATAAAAGAACTTACTTGGTTTGATAGTACTCTTTTTTCGGCATCGATTAATGATTTCTTAATTTCGTCATCTGTGTAAAAATGGGATTTCAGTCGGTCATTGATGGTTTCGTACATCCAGTATTTCGATTGATCATTTCTTTTTAGTTTCAAAAAACCATTTTCGTTCACAAACTGAATGAATCGCTCCACCATACTCCACACTTCGGCAATTCCTGCGAGTTCTACCGACGAACAGGTCATCACTTCGGGCGACCAGCCCGATTCGGGTTGTGGAAACAAATGAATGGCATTCTGATATTGAACTTTAGCAACTTTTGCTTTATCCACATTCAGTCCGTCACATTTGTTAATTGCAATTCCATCAGCCATTTCCATAATGCCGCGCTTAATGCCCTGAAGTTCATCGCCTGCTCCGGCTAATTGAATCAACAAAAAGAAATCGACCATTGAATGAACGGCAGTTTCCGATTGACCCACACCTACGGTTTCCACGAAAATGGTATCAAATCCGGCAGCTTCGCAAAGTACAATACTTTCGCGGGTTTTTCGGGCTACACCACCCAGCGAACCTGCCGATGGTGAAGGACGGATAAAAGCGTTATTTGCTACTGAAAGCTCTTCCATGCGGGTTTTGTCGCCTAAAATGCTGCCCTTGGAGCGCTCGCTGCTCGGGTCGATTGCCAACACTGCGAGTTTGTGTCCGTCACGTACCAATTGCATTCCAAGTGCTTCAATAAAAGTACTTTTACCTGCTCCGGGTACACCTGTAATCCCAACACGAATAGATTTTCCGGTATAAGGAAGGCACTTTTCAATTACTTGTTGCGCTACTTCCTGATGGCTTGGCAGCGAACTTTCGACTAATGTAACAGCCTGACTTAGGATGGAAATATTACCCTTGAGAATTCCTTCAACATAATCGCTTGTAGACAATTGTTTCTTTTTACGTCGCGATTGTTGATAAGGGTTTACTGTCGGGAGTGCTTCGATTCCTTCATTTACAGTAAGACTTTTGAATGTAGGATCATTTTCAGGATGATGATGCTTATAATGCACAGCTTATTATTTTAAAAAATTGATTTCTTAAAATAAAAGCCAAGAATAAAAAAATAATCATGGCTTCTGATTTTATTATTTATGAAGTTTTTGTTATTTCTGTACTTTCCAACTTACAACTAATAGCACATAACTATTATCAGGATCGTTGGTCTGCAAAGTTACCGATTTTTTGTAATCTCCTTCGGTTAAACCTTCGGAATCGATAGTTGCAACAAAATTAACCGATTTGCCGCTTGCAACTGAAAATTTTACCGGATGTAATTTTATTTCTTTGTTGTTATTAATTACTCTTCTAACTTCCAATGGATTAATTCCCTTATTTCCAATTTTTAATTTAAGGTCTTTTTTATCTCTGGGTTTAATTACACCAAAATTAACCGTGCGTTCTTTAATTTCTAAAATAGGAGCTTTTTGCTTCTGCTCAAGTGTCATTGTGCTGAAATTCTCGATGATGTTTCCCGTAATTTTTAACTGGAAATCGTCATTAAATTTTTTCTGACTATTAAGCACTATGTAAACATCATCGACAACAGAGCCCCATTGTGTACAGTTCTTCGAATGAAAGGTAAATGTAATTTTTCCGGTTTCATTCGGGTTTAAAATTTCAGGCACTGAAACAGCCGTTAAATAAACGGGTAAGTTTTCGACTGTTGGTTTTAAAACTGTATTTCCACCGTTTTTTATTTCGAGTATTCGCATCTGCATTTTCCCTTTGTCAATGTTGTTCATAAGCACAACTTTCGATTTCAATTTTAAATCACCCATATTGATGGGATATTCATCCGTTTCAACAGTGGATGACTTTGTTATTACTTCACCTTTTATTAGCAGATTGATTTGTTCTTCGATGGCATTGCTGTAAACCGATATCGACTTAGTGAAAACTCCGGGACGGCCGACAGGATTATATGTAACTGTTATTGTACCTTTTTTGCCTGGCTCAATGGGTTCCTTTGTCCATGTGGGAGTTGTACAACCACACGATGCCTGAACACGATTTACAACTAACGGGGCATTTCCTTTGTTGGTAAACTTGAAAATATAAGTGGCGTTACCATTCGTTTCATTTATTTTTCCAAAATCATAAGTTGATGTTTCAAAGTCAATCACTGGTTTTTGCGCAAATGCTGCTATACTAAAAAGCATTGCCATAAAAAGAAAACTATATTTTTTCATATTCAAATTAACTAAGTGTTTATATTTATAAAATGCAAAAGTATAAAAAATGTCTGTCAAAATTTCAAAAATTACAATTTACTTATTTAAAATTGCGATAAATATCAATTGTTTTTTTTAAAAGAATTTTTTTATCATGTTTCAAAAGTTATACCCAAAATTAAAATAGAAAGACTATTTAATAAAACGTGCTGCATTTCAACAACTTAAATCTGATAGCTTTGTGAACAATAAAATACTACAAAAAAACAGCATGTACGGTAAAACCGCTGAAAGTATTTTTTTTTCAAAACAAAAACAGGACGAATTAGTTCAACAATAATTTACGGTAATTGAACTTTTTTGTTGCTTTTTTTTATCAAAATCTAATATTGTCCAAAATGAAAATTAACTACCTTTGTCATAAAAAAAACAATTACTTAAGTAGGTTATGAAAGTAAGATAACTTGTTATAAATGAGGATAAACATTTCAACATAAAAAAAACACCCGATGAAAGATACGATTAATAAATTATCAGATGACTTTTTCCTTTACACAGTCGATTGTTACCGGTTTTTGCACGCTCATCCCGAACTTTCATTTTTGGAGTTTAAAACCACTGATTTTATTCAGAAACAACTTACCGAATTAGGAATCCCATTTCGTGCAGGAATTGCCGGTACAGGAATTTTAGGGAAAATTGAAGGTCGAAATCCTTCGAAAAAAGTAATTGCTTTACGTGCCGATATGGATGCTTTGCCGGTTTTCGAATCGGTTGATATTCCATATAAGTCGATGAGCCAAGGCGTTATGCATGCCTGCGGTCACGATGCACATACGGCTTGTTTGCTTGGATCCGCTAAAATATTGATGCAAATACGTGATTCTTTTGAAGGAACTATATTGCTTATTTTTCAACCCGGCGAAGAGAAAGCACCCGGCGGCGCCAGCTTGATGCTCGATGATGGTATTTTCGACGAGTATGAACCTGAACTGATTTTAGCGCAGCATGTTTCGGTCGATTACCCAACCGGAACAATGGGTTTTAAAGAAGGTATGATAATGGCATCGGCTGACGAAATTCATTTCAAAATTCACGGAAAAGGCGGTCACGGCGCATTGCCGCATTTGTGTAACGATACCTTGCTGGCTGCCGCACAAACTTTTGTTTCACTTCAGCAGGTTAGCAGTCGGTTGTGCAATCCTCTGATCCCCATGGTGCTCACTTTTGGAAAATTTATTGCCAATGGTGCCCAGAATATTATTCCGCACGAGGTTTTGTTGTCAGGTACTTTCCGCACTGTTGACGAAAAATGGCGTACAGAAGCGAAAGAACATATTTGTCGGATAATCACCGAAACTTGCGCGGCTTATGGTTGTACTGCGGAAATTGACATGCCGGATGGTTATCCTTGTGTAGTAAACGATTTTGAAGTAACAACTGAAGCGCGTGAATTTGCCGCTGAACTTGTAGGAATACAAAATATCCGTGAACTCGAAATGCGAATGACATCCGAAGATTTCAGTTTTTTTTCTCAACGATATCCAAGCTGTTTTTACCGTTTCGGCGTGAGAGGCGAAGAAAATAAATATACAGGAGGTTTACACAGTTCAACATTCCGAATCGATGAAAATGCACTGAAAACCGGAAGTAGTGGTTTGGCGTGGCTCGCCTGGAGGTTTTTACAGAAATAATTTTACATCAACCCCTAATCTGTCAAAGAAGTAATAATTAGAATTTAATAAAATTGCAAAAAATGTTTTGCTGAATGTTAAGAAGTACTATAAGTTATCTTTTAATAACAAAAGGAATAATTTACATAAACTTGTTTTAGTACTTTTGTGCATCTTTTTTTATTGCAAAATGATACAAAATTGAATTTTTTATGAAAAAATTTTTGACTTTAATTTCACTGCTGTTCATCACCTTCGTGGTTCATTCGCAAATTATCATGCAACAGCAGCAGCAGCAGTTACATCAACGTAAACTAATGAATGCGTTGTCGGTCATTTCAAATTTGTATGTAGATAGTATTAATGAGAAAAAATTAGTAGAAACCGCTATTATATCGATGCTCAAAGAGCTTGATCCTCATTCGTCGTATATTCCCAAAGCAGAGGTAGAGCGTGTAAACGAACCGCTCGAAGGAAGTTTTGAAGGCATTGGAATACAGTTTCAGATTCTTGAAGATACCCTACTTGTAATACAAACCATTGCTGGTTGTCCCGCCGAAAAGGTTGGTGTATTGGCTGGCGACAGAATTATATATATTAATGATGAACTGATAGCCGGTGTGAAAATTCAGAATTCGCACGTAATGAAAAAGTTAAAAGGACCAAAAGGTACTGAAGTGACAGTAAAAATATTACGCGGAAATAAATCTGAATTATTGGTTTTTAAAATTATCCGTGATAAAATTCCTGTTCGAAGTGTTGATGCTGCTTATATGATTGACAACGAAACAGGATATATAAAAATTAATAATTTCGGAAGTACAACCGTTTCGGAATACAAAAATGCGTTCGTATCGCTTAAAAAGAAAGGAATGAAGCACTTAATTCTCAGTCTTCAGGGCAATGGTGGCGGTTATCTGAACGCCGCTATAGAACTTGCCGATGAATTTCTGGGACGCGACCAATTAGTGGTTTATACGCAAGGGTTAAATCAACCGAAAAAAATATCCAATGCATCAGCAGTCGGGGGTTTCGAAAAGGGTAAACTTATCATACTCGTTGATGAATATTCAGCTTCAGCCAGCGAAATTGTATCGGGTGCTGTTCAGGACTGGGACAGGGGAATTATTATTGGTCGCCGTACTTTCGGCAAGGGATTGGTACAGGGACAGATTCCATTACCCGATGGATCATTATTGCGCCTGACAACTGCACGTTATTACACGCCTTCGGGAAGATGTATTCAGAAATCGTATAAAAGCAAAGACGATAAATATGAAAAAGATATTGCGAACAGAATTAAAAACGGCGAATTGTTTCATGCTGACAGCATTCATTTCCCCGACTCACTGCGTTACGAAACAATACGACTGAAAAGAACCGTATATGGCGGCGGAGGAATTATGCCCGACATTTTTATTCCTTTAGATACAATAAAATACACAGATTATCACCGAAACTTAGTTTATCGGGGTGTGGTTAATAAAGTAACAGCATTGTATGTAAACAGGAATCGTGTTCAGCTAAAAAAAGATTTTCCTAACTTCGAAAAATACAATAAGACCTTTGAAGTCAGCGACCAGTTAATAAGCGAATTGAAAGCAGCAGGAGAAAAGGAAAAAATTGTTTTCGATGA
>JAURYY010000171.1 GCA_030653695.1 Paludibacter sp.
CTCAACTTTCGCAAGTAGTATAACTACTTGATTTTTATAAAAATAGCAGCATATTTATTTTGATATGTCGCTGAATTTCAGTAACTTTGTGTCGCCAAACAAAAAAAAAACAATATGCTGCGCAACAAAGATACAACAATACTTTCAGAGATAAATGGCTTTTTTACTACTAGTGAAAAAGCGATTGTGAGCATTTTCAGGGCACTTCATTCAATGCAGGTGTCTGAAAAGCTATTTTTCAAAAACGATGCCTTTAATGTCAAGTATCGCAGTATCGATAAATTGATATTATTGTTACTGTTTCCATTCTTTGAAATAAAAGATGCGTCCCATTTTGGAGGCTCTGCTTTATACAAGATTATTTCATGTGGTAAAGACGTATTCTACCGTATGTTAAACGAATCAAGTATAGATTGGCGGTATATTTGTTATAGCCTGAATATGAGGCTTCTAAAAACAACAGCAGTTAATAGTGAGCCACAAGAATCCAAAGTAGATCGTTGCCTGATTATTGATGATACCGATTTGCATAAAACAGGCCGTCATATTGAATTTTTGGGCAGGATATTCAGCCATGTAACCAAAACAAGTATTCTAGGCTTCAAGGGGCTTGTAATGGCTTATCACGATGGCAAAAGCTTGTTTGCATTGGATGCTGCATTGCATTGTGAAAAAGGAAAAAACAAAAAGAAACCCTTTGGGATAACACCTACACAAGCCAAAGAACGCTTTACTAAAAAACGCGACAAGAATTCTATATCATACAAACGGACTCAAGAATGTTTCATAACTAAAATTGATTCTATGATTTCTATGATTCGACTTGCAATTACCAAAGGTATTCGTTTTGATTATTTACTGGTTGATAGTTGGTTTACATGTTTCGAACTGGTTCAATTTATCAAAACTAGAAAAATTGATTGTCACCTATTAGGAATGATTAAAATGGGAATTACAAAGTACTCATTCAATGGTAACTCCCTATCTTCAAAACAAATAGTGGATTACTGTAAAAGAAAAAAACAGCTCAAACGGTCAAGAAAATTGGGTTATAGTTACATAGAATGTATTGTTGATTTTCAGGGAATTAAAGTGAAATTATTCTTTTGTAAGACATCACACAAAGGGAAATGGCATGGTTTGTTAACCACAAATTTAGATTTGAGTTTTGAACAAGCATATAAAATCTATTCTACTCGTTGGACGATTGAAGTCTTTTTCAAAGAAAGTAAGCAACATCTAGGTTTGGGTAAATGCCAATCACAAGATTTTGACGCTCAGATTGCAAGCATAAGCATTAGCATGCTACAATATAATATCCTCTCAGTAGCAAAAAGGTTTTCGGACTATGAAACACTGGGAAAATTATTTCGATCGGCAAATGCTGAAATTATCGAACTAACAATCGCTGAGCGTATCTGGTTGATTATAATAGAAATAATAGCTCAACTAGCAGATTTATTAGATATAGATACCGAATTGTTAATGGAAAAAATAATCACTGATAATCAAAGATTTGAAAAACTGTTAAATTACAAATGCCTTATGCAAGCGGGGTAATAGAGCTTGCGAAAGTTAAGTAACTATACAATTTCAGTGGTTGCATTTGTTTCTCTTCCATACGATCGATACTCCATAGGCGTATACCCGGTAATTTTCTTAAAAAGCGAGAAAAAGTGTTCGGTAGAATTATAATCGAGCATATACGCTATTTCCTTTACAGAGTGCGAAGTTCCAACCAATAATTGTTTGGCTTTGCGGAGTTTCAGTTCCTGGAAATATTTGGCAGGTGCATAGCCGGTGTAATCTTTAAATACTTTGCGAAACGATGAATAGCTTAAATTTAGTTTTTGTGCCAACTCTTCGGGGTCAATGTTTTTATAAACATTTTCATTCATAATGATTTTTGCCTGTTCTATTTTTTGAATCACATCACCTACTTCAAATATTTTGTTTTGCGAAACGGATAATATCAGTCCTATAATGTGGAGCACAATACCTGACAGATATTGTTGTGCTCCTACTTTATCGACCTCAGCCAGTTCGATAGCTCGTGCGAACAAGTTGACTAATTCTTCGTTAAATCCAACATCAAGCACTTGATTATGACGGGAAATAAAAGAATTTTCGACCATGCTGTCAATTATCGGACCTTCGAACCCGATATAATATTCATTCCAACCCACATCAAGCACCGGACTATAGGTATGCCACTCATCAGGGAAAACAATGATAACCTGACCTTTTGAAATTGAAATTTCTGAATTTGCATCAAACGAAACAACTCCCCTTCCTTTGGTAATATAAACTATTTGATATTCGCGCAGTACTCTTCCTTTTTGAGCATTAAAATAATATCCCACGGGATGATCACTTAGGGGATATGGAGTGTTTGGTTGGATGCACTGAAAACCTACAGTATTAACCGACAACCCGAATTTACGATCTTTTTCGTTGACTATTAGGTATTTAAATTCAACTCCTGAGTGATTACAGCTCATATCTTAGGGTTTTTCAAATGTATTTAGCACAAATCTAAGCTATTTTTTTAAAAAAACACGAAATATTGAAAAGGAATATCCAAAAAAAATCGTTTAAGTATAAAAGTTGCGCTGAGAAACGTAACATCTTTTAAATGGCATGCTACATAAGCACTGTATTTAAATTTAACGCAAGCTTAATTTCAATATAAACCGAGACTCCGAAGAGTTCATTTTTTCTTCCCTATTTCGTCGTATTTATCTTCAGCTCTGATTTCGGTGTATCGTGGGGCATTAATCATTTCGACCAATGCACGTAAAACAGGTCCTTCGCCCATTGGATCATTTTCCTGCGTAGGGCGGTTATAATAATACTGCACCGAAGGCATTATTCCGGTTCCAATGCAAATAGAAGTTACATCGCCTTCGGGCGAAATTTTCGACATAATTCCCTTCAGTCCCTGCTCGGCTACATAAATAAAGTCGGGATGCAACCAACCATTTTTCACCCCACGCGCAATTCCGAAAACAAACATAGCTGTACCGGTTATTTCCTCATACGAGTCCACTTTATCGAGTACCTGATGCCAAAGTCCATTTTTCCCTTGATAGCGTGCAATTCCTGAAGCTTGCATTTGGAAATTTTTCATCACTTTTGCGCGCATGGGATGATTTTTGGGCAAATAGGTAAGTAAATCAGCCTGCGCCATAAACATCCAACCATTTGCCCGGCTCCAGTAAGCCACACCATGTTCCTTATTGTCGGTATGATAGCAATGGTAATAAATGATTTTTTCTTTATTCCCTTGAATCCGCAACTAATTCAGCGGATATATTTTTCTTGAAATTTTTCGTTGTTTTTTTGAAAATTTCACCATTTAGGGCTAAATTCTCGTTCATTTTATAAATTTCCCTCAGTTTAGTTTGCGAGTTTTATTCATCCTGACATAATTTTTCCGATTCTCTTGAAAGGTTATTTTATATTTATGATTGTGTTTTTCGTCAAACCAATAATATACTGATAATTAGACAGATAAAAATTTAGCTTTTTTGCAAATAGTCATAGCTATCCCGTATTTTCGCTTTTTGCGATTTTAAAGCTCCAGTTTTTATGCCATTAAGAGGTCATAAGGTCGGTCTGAATAGAGTTTTAAAACCCACTGGCGACCAGAATAAACCCATTTTCCGGCAACGGTTATAAATCTAAAAATAAATCGTTTAAGTCTTGTAGTGGGTTGAATGTCATCAAAAACTAATGAAACCTTCTCTACCACATAGTTATAGAAGTTTTTAGCGATAGCCATGATAATCAAATAAGCCGTGTTTTCGTTCAAAAATGAGCAGGGTAAATGATTCCAACCAAAATCATTGTTCATAATGTCGAAGGTTTTTTCGCTACTTCCACGTTGGTTGTAGTACTCAATAACATCTTTTTCAGTATTTTCCCAATCGTTTGTTAAAATTGAACGATATTTGAAATTGTCGCCGGTAAACATATCTAATTGATTATCAGTACTGGCTTCACGCATAATTACCTGTCTATAATTCTCATTTTCACAGAATTGAGTAAATTTAATTGAAGCTACTTCGTAAATTTTGTAATTGATTTCAACTTTAGTCCATTCCTTGATTTCAAGGATTTGGCTATAAAGATCAGCACTACGATTAGACCTGATATAGAAAAGCTTGCTGTTTTTTGCAACCACATCAATAATATCCTTAGAATATGAACCTGCGTCCATTCGAGATCGATTGACTTTTATGTTATTATCATTCAATACTTTATAGGCTCTGGTAAGCGTTGCTGCTTGTTCAAATTTTACATTTGCATTACCATCTCGATTCTCGATATAAACGATTTTATTGTCAATGGTGGCAATGCCCGGGCAATAGCCATTTACCTTTTTATAGGTACGTTTTGTGTCATATTTATCAGTTGGAATTATCTGATTGTCATAGTCGAAATCATAGCTTTCACCTGCAATCAACTGCTTTGTAAGAAGTAATGATTTAATATTCAAATTATTAAGATTACTGTTGATATTGAAATTATATGATTTACCTTGTTGTGAAAAGAAAGTTGAATTGTCTGTTGAAAGTTCTTTAACTACACGTAACACTGTGTCAGCACTTGAGACCACATTATTTGGGATTAACTTTAAGTCATTGCCTACGTGAGTTTGGATGTCTTCAGCACAATCGCCACCGCAATAGAAGACATGGCTTAGATTTTTTATTACATTACTGTATGTGTAGCCTTTGGTAGATTGTCTTCTACCAAGCTCTTTATCAATAAGTTGACACATACCTGATTTGTTAAATTCATTATTAACAAATGCAATACCAGAAAAAGGACTAACTGTTGACGAATTTTTTTGTATCTTCATGCCGTAAAAAAAATTATTGTTTCTTTTTTGTTCGTTGCACTAAGATAGGTGATTTTTTTCAACCGTCAAAATATTTGTATGTTATTTATTATTAAATAGTTGTAACTAATTTTGACGGTTTTTTAAACTGTCAATTGCGGATATAAGGTATTATTTATTATGTAACCAAAGTTGCATTTTATTATTTGATGTATATTCTGTATTTAAATAATTCACTGTTTTACTTCCTGTTACTTCTCCTTTTTCGTCATATTCGGTGGTTTTGGCACTTTCTTCAAGCTTATCAATTGTGCTCATTGTTTCCTGAGTGTTTGTTGTTTCGAAAAGTAAAGTACTTCCCTCCCAGGTCTTAGTATTATCGGGTACGAAATTAAGAACCTTTTTCAACCACATTTTCTGATTTGTTTCAACTACTTTAAAGGTGAATCCCGGTTTATCAGTCTTAGTCCAATCATCATAATAAGCACCCCATCTGTGGATTGCTTTAGTATGTTGATGTAACATTAAATTCCCGGTAATAAAGTCATATTCAATTATTTGTGTTTTATCCGAATTTACGATTGAAGCGGGCAGATTGGGTCCATTGTCATTTCTTATGTTTTGGGTAAAAGTGCAATTTGTCCTGATAATTGAATCTTCAATCAAATCCATCGATGTTTGATAATTCTCTGTATTAAAACTAAAATAGTTAGTTGTTGCCATATTAACTTTACCGGAAATGATAAATAGGTTTTTACTACCATCGCTAAAGTTATGAATCGCATTTTGAGTAACATCTGCATAACATAAATCTGTAATGTTTGGTACAGGAGTGGCACTGAGTTCGAACGATGATTTGAAGCTGCTACTTTGGAGAAAGCCGGGATTCTTTCCATTGACAAAGAGAAGGAATCCGGAGTTCAGAAAATCTGTATTCGACTTGTCCGAGCGCGCCTCTAAAAGAAATACATATTCCACAGAGTCTGTAATTTCCTTAATAATCATTTGCATATTACCAACATTGTAATTACAATAGTAAACACGCTCCCCTAAATCATTCTTTTTCTTGTTTTTGTATTTTACAACTACTGCTTTGTCTGAAGTCATATTGTTAAGCAGATACATGCGAGCAGACAGCAGTGGAATTTCAAGTACAATATTATCATTTTTGAGATCGTGTTTTGAGAAATTATAATTTGTAAAACTTGCAAATTTCCCTCCATCTACTATATTCCTGATAACATATTTAAGTGGATTTCCATCGCCAAGATTAAGAACAGTAAATTTAGGATTTGTACCACTCAAAATATAATTCACATAATCTGCAAACTCACTACCTGTAGTTGATTTAAGATATTTAACGATATAGCTTTCTAAATAACCTAACCAGGTTTCGAAGTAAGATGTTTCTTTCAACAGAACTGCTGCATCTAATTTTGACCCGATTCGGTAATTCTGCATGTAATGTAAAAATAAGCTGGCAAGGTTGTAATCGGCTGAGTTTGATGCAAGTTTACTTACAACCGGTAAGTTATAGTCGTTGTACCACGGATTGGCAAGAATCTCAAAAATTGTTTTGTTACTTGCACTTGACAACAACGCTTCACCTATCAATATTTCTGGCTCGGACTGAGGTAGTTGAACTACGTCCCATATCATACGTCCGCCAATTGGGGCTACGGCCTCCTGCCAAAAATAGTTTTGAATAAGCATTGTCATATAATAATCCTGCGTGTAATGTGTGTATTCGTGTGCCAACGTAGTCATTAACATTTTTCGATTATCAATCATCAACTTTTCATTGCACATATACATTGGGTCCACAAAAAAATAACCACGCCCGGAGAGATAACTACTTGCACCTATTTGACCATAATTACCTATAAGCTTGACATATACATTGAATCGAAGACCCGGTGTTTGTAATCCCAAATTTTCACATTTGTTAATTATCTGATTCATATATTCTGCTATATCCTGAATCATGTATGGATTTCCATCTTTTTCAGGATCAATATTTGTCTCATGCCAACTTTTAAGTCCTTGGTTTTTAGTCATCTGATTATACAAATCAATATAATTGCTTTCGTCATAACCCGTTCCGTACTTATAAATGACATTTACCCTTCCTCTGGTGAAAATATGAGAGTAATTCATTTCATTAATTTCGAAAAATCCTAATTTGGTTAGATGATAAGTACCAAACGAGACGGTAGTGTCATTCAAATTAAGACTTGCATCAGGATAAAGTGCCCACCGTTGTTTTACATCATCGAAATATACTGCTTTATATTGTTCAATATTTTTAAAATTAAAGTTTCTTTTATTTAAATTTTTCAGCTTGATAATAATTGGCAAATAAAAAGTCTCACCAAAGCTCACTGTAACATCATACACCGAACTCAGTCTTAGCACTGAATCAGGTTTTTGAGGCGGATTATCAAGTTTTACAATCGTTAGCCGAAAATCTCCATCGTTTATTCCCATAGGAATTGTTACTTCAATACTATCATTTTTTATCGTTATGGTTTTCGATTTTACATTAATTGTTGTGTCACAAATAACTCTACCATAAGGATTTACTTTTATGGTGTCGCTATACATAGGGGCACAATTTGTTTCGAGAAGTTTACAACGATAAAATGCCGGAGTCTTAGGAAAAAGTGTTAGTTCTTCAGTTTTTACAGAAACTATGTTTGTTTTAAGATCGTTTTGCGTCATTGAACCAGCTAGTTCATGCCATGTTTTTCCATCGGACGAACCTTCCCATTTTTTAATACCTCGCATTTTGAAAGGTGAAATCAGTTTAATGGTTTTATCGCTGATTTCTTTTTTGATAATGTTTTGCGATTGTACGATATAACTATCTGGATATTTTTCATGTAAAAACTCTTCATTGCTTATTAGTCCAATAAAAACAGTATCGGTGTTCAAAAAACTCAAACAAGGCAATTTGTAATTTAATTGAGGATCTTTAAAAGTAGCAGCACTATCATTTGTGATTTTACAAAAATATTTTTTTGATAAATTCTTTTCTGATAACACAAGATGTAAAACCGGTCCTTGTTCTACTTCAATATGGGTATGATATCCTTTTTTAATTTTTGGATATTCACACCAAATATATTTATCGTTTTTATTCAAATTATTGTTGAGTTTCCGAATATCAATTTCGATGCTGTCGCCTATATACGCTTTGAAAATATTTTTTGATAACTTTACAGGTTTCTGGGATCCTACAAGATTTGTAAAATCAGTGCCGACAGGAATATCGTTGTACACAAATCGGTTGTTAACAAACTTATATAGATCACGTTGAGTCCTAAGTAGATTTGCAGGTAAAATTCCGGAAAGTTCATTTTCTTGTATTTGTAAAATAGTGGCACTTAAATCAGTTGCCAAAGCAGGAAAAGATGTTATTTTGTTATAACTCAGATCTATTTCAGTCAAATTTGGCAGGTAACATAAATCTTCGTGGAATCGGTTTATTTCGTTGTTTGCCAGATTAAGTGTTTTAAGACTGGTAAGCTGATTCATATTCTCGGGCAACCAGGTTATTTTATTCGAACTTGCATCCAAAAATTGTAAAGTTCGTAACTGATTCAGCGAATCGGGAAGTGAAGTAAGCTGATTATTGTTCAGGTTTAATCTTATAATACTTGAGAGTTTTCCAATATTTTGGCTTATCCCGGTCAGTCTGTTTTTACTTAAATCGAGATACATCAGACTGCTCAAACTATCAAAAATCGAAGGAATCAGACCATCGAATTTATTATTCGAAAGCTTCAGGTTTGATAATAAGTTGCAGCTCTTTAGCGAAAGAGGAAGTTCTCCATTAAGTTCGTTTCCGGACAAATCGATGTATATAAGCTTTGTTAATTCGCCAATTGAAGATGGTATTTTGCCTGTAACTTTATTACTTGTTAAATTTAGATATATAAGTTCTTTCAGATTTCCTAAGTTTTCTGATATATTTCCACTAATTTTTTGTGAAACTATTGTGATTCCCTGTAAATTCTTTAAATTGTAAAATTCATTTGGAATGACACCATCGATGCTTCCTGTCGACAAGTTAATGTTTTGCAGGTTAGCGAGCCTCCCAATAGAGGAAGGAATTGGTCCTTTAGCAGCATTGTAAATACTTAAATTGGTTAAATTGGATAAATTACCTATGTCTTTGGGAATTGTGTCGCTTAAAGTTCCCATATAATTCGCTATGCGCAACGACTGAAGTTTAGTCAGGTTAGAAATGGATTGAGGTATAGTTCCGTGTAATTTGCCTGAAATGTTTAAACTGATTAATTCTGTCAGGTTTCCAATATCCTCAGGTATCGAACCTACATTTCCAATATTATTAGAAGAATAAATATTCAATCCAATTACCCTGCCGTTTAATGTAGTGATTCCTGACCTTTTTTGAGAATCCGCTAAATCCCAGTTTAAATTACTGATATTGTTTTTAATTGTAACTAAAGTAAGGGAATCTGTTTTGTTTAAATAAACACGTCCCGGTTGTATTAATAGCGTATTAAATAAATTTGTTCCAAATTTAGACCCAACATACATAAATGAGCTGTTGTTAAGTTGATAGTAACCATTGAAGCCTCCACCCCAACCAAAGTTGACGTGAAAAAAACCGTTATTATCAAAACCATCCAATACAACTGCATGTCCAGGATTACCAGGAATTTCTGCATAAACGGGTTTACGTTGCGAAATACAATATTGAATTAAACCAGAGTATTGGGAGAAATTATTAAAAGCCTCACAGGTATAACCAAAATAATCATGCAAAGCATAAAGATATCTCGAAGATAATGGCGCACTCCCATTTTGATTATAATTCATATCCATTGATACACCTACATGATAAGATAATAATTTATAATCATCTTCACCGGGATTTACCCAATTATACCAAGTATTTTCAAAATCAGCACAAAGCTGTCCGTAAAACGAATGCGTAAAACAACGCGACCCAACTCCTTTGTTTGGATACTTATAATAACACATAATTTGCGCCATAGCTGTAGCTACACATCCTGTCCACGAACCACCTACATTTTCGTGACGAAACTGGTTGAGCCCTACTCCAGCCTCATCCAATAATGGAGCTACCACAACAGTATTATCATTTGCTTTCTGAATTCCCTTTATTATATCCGGTTCTGCATTTTCATACATTTTCAAAAGCTGCAGTAAGCTTTCAGGAATGTCAGTTGGGTCAAAAGTGGCATTGTCGGAATATCCCAACACCTGAAAACCGTTGGCATTCTGAGCACAAACCACAAAACCTTTTTGGTCATTTTGAAAAACATAGACAGGAACCGGAACTTTATCTTTGGATATATATTTTAACTGTACTTCGCTTATATTGAGAGCTGCTGCTCTTTGTAATTTATTTACTTTGTTAGTTGATTTAAAATATTCAAGAGCAAACCTTTGGGCATTTTCAACTGATTTATTCTCTGCATTTATCACAAAACTGCCACAGATTAAACTCACAAATAAAAAAATGACAAACAAAACAGTCTGTGAATAAAAATTATTATATTTAATTGTTTTCATAGTATTTTCAATTAATTTTTAACAATGATTTTTTCTACACTATATTTTCCAATGCTTTCAATTACAACAAAATATTCTCCCTGCGTGAGTTGTGGATAAATGATTGTACTACCTGTAATATTTTGTTGAAAATGCAGAATGCCCTTTAAATCAAATATTTTAATCTGAGTATTTTCCGGCACAAATTCAGAAAATTCAACATTGATATGATTGCTGACAAAAGTTGGATAAATTTTTAGTTGTTGGATACGATTTGAACCCGGAGCTTTTTTTATTGAAGCTAAATTGAGTGAATTATTTATCACACATTTGTTCTTATCAGAAACACATAGTGTATATGTACTTCCTAAAGATGGTGTTACAACTATTGTAGTTCCTGTGCCAATTATCACATCATTTTTCAACCATGTATAAGTGAATGGACTTGTTCCTCCATTAATTCCGAAACCAATAATACCTAAGACAACCGGAATATCAAGCGGAAGTGGTTCTTCGAAAAGTATAACAACCTCTAGTGCTTCAGGCGATTGTAATGGCATTTTCATGTTTACAACTGTTTGACCTGACAAACTAGTTGAAAGAAACAATAAATATAAAAGGATTGCTTTCATTTGGTATAAATAAATAAAATCTAAGTACATGACAAAAATTTAAAAATATCAATATTTGATTGAAAACCAGCATTTAAAAGCACAGTTGCAATAAAAGTCAGACCATGTTTGAAATAACTTTTTGCCATTCTTCCATTATTTAGCTTTCTGATAGGCATT
>JAURYY010000353.1 GCA_030653695.1 Paludibacter sp.
TGCAACCCAAAGATGTATCTTAACTGCATTTTCGGAATGACCCCAAAGTTTTTTGACAGTAAGATTTTGCTTTATCCATTTGAAGAAAATTTCAATTTGCCATCTGTTTTTATACAGATAAGCTACTTCAAGTGCTGAAACGTCTAAATTGTTTGTCAGAAACGTGAGCAATTCATCATTCCTCTCATCGTAAAATTCTACGATACGAAGTTTCTCTGGATAAAGTCTTTTCGATTTGGCAATTGTAAGTACAATTATCTTGTCGCTTCGTAACCCTACTGATTGGTTAATATTGAAATTTTCCTCAATTACGCTATAGCGCATGGTTTCTTTGGCTCTGGTCACAAAAAATGCACCTGCATTATTGATGCGAAATAAGGCTTCAAAATCAACGTATGCCTTGTCCATCAGATAAATGGCATTAGCATAAAAGTTTATTACGTCAAGAGCATTACTATCATGATACTTCCCATCAGTAATGAAAATAAATTCAGGTATGTTGCCTCGTAAATCAATGAGAGTATGCATTTTTACTGCTCCACGCGAATATTTGCCTTCTGCCCAAGTAAATAAATTGATACTTACAGATATTGTCGTTGAATCCAAAGCGAATATCTCGTTATCAATATCAAGATTGGGAATCGGGCAATCAGCGTACAAAGGACGGACAAGGTGTATCAAATAATTTCCGAAATCAGCAAAAATCATCCAATTGCGACGTTCATTAGCACGAGAAAGTACTGAAGAATCGACCTGTTTTTTGATACCCAAATGATAAAGTTGATGCTCGTGTGCTTGCAAGCACGTACTTATAGAGCGCAATGAAGGCAATGATGCCAACTGACCGAAAAGTAGTTGTACAAATTGATTCCAACAATCAAGTTCTCGAACGTGATAGTTACCTTTGTAACGCTTTACATGTTTATTGAACTCGTATTGGCTAACAACATCCAGTACTTGAGAAAAAATAAATTTGCCTGTATGCATGATAATTATGTGGTTGATATTTTAAAATCCACAAAATTACCATTTTTCAATTCAAATCGTAAAATCAAAGAACGCTTGTATATTGTTGTATATCAAAAAGATATTAAACATTTTAAAAATTTAGTGCATCAGCAGTAAATCAGAAACATTATTTTAGCTGCATTTACTGGTGCATTGCTGATAAGCTATTCAGGGTGTACCGATGGATTTGAGGAGATTAATACCAATCCCCATGAATTTACCAAAGTGCAATCTGAACATTTAATGGCAACAGCCGTGAAACGAAGTATGTCGCTGATGGTAGACTTGAACCGCAGAATGTACTGGCCTTATACCCATCAAGTTGCCATGGGAAGTGGTGATATGGCACGTTATGGTTCAGCTACCGGGGATGTGAACGCTCTTTGGAGGGATTTTTATTCCACCTTGTATTTTCTAAAAAACCTACAGAGCACCTATGCAAACGTGCCAGGTCATGAAAATCGAGTGTTGATTGCTCAAATCTGGGAGTGCTATATGTTCTTTATCGGAGCATCCACATTCGGTGGTATGCCTTATACCGATGCAAACAGAATGGATATTACCAGTTTAAATTACGATACCGAAGATTTCATCTATCGTGATATTCTTCGAAGACTTACCGAGTCGTTCAACGGACTTGATCCAACAAAAGATAAATTCGGACAAGACCTTGTTTTTGCTGATGGCAGTATCAATAAATGGAAAACATTTGCGAATTCCCTTCGCTTAAAAATTGCCCTTGAAGTACAAAATGCTATCCCTGTAGAAGCTGAAATTCATGGGAAAGAGTCTATCAGGAATGAGACGTTTCTGGTATCATCAAACGCTGATAATATCCTTCTAAAGTGGAATGGCGCTTCAATCACCGAGTATTCTGATTATTATAACCGATTTGTATATACCTTATCAGATGCATCATCGAAACCTGCATATTCACACATGATGTTCGTGTATCAACGTTCGTACAAAGACCCACGTATGGTTAAATATGCAAATCCTACTCAAGCAAAATATGAAATTATTGATACAGTTTTCTGGGATGAGAGTTTTACAGTACGTGCCTCAGTCAGATACTCAATTCCATACAACGGCAGACCTGTTTCTTCAGCAAACACCTTTGCAGGATTGGACGAAAGCAGCTTGCAGACCAGTCAGGCTAATCCGCTGCGCATGTTATCGTCGACACAATTTTCATTGGTTAACAGTTCTTTCTTGAAAGCGGATGGTGCGATCAATGCAATATGGTTTGCAGATGTTTGTTTTATGCAGGCTGAAGCAAAACAGATTGGCTGGGGTGGAACCAAAACTACTGAGCAATATTACAATGCTGGAATAGATGCATCCTTTCAACAATATGAACTAACTCAGACAGAAGCTACGAAGTACCGTTCACAGAAAGGTGTTAAATGGGGTCAAGCTCGTACCGATGCGTTTCCTGATTTCATAACGCTGGCAAATGCCAACATCAGTGCCAGCCCGCTTCATCAAATCATTGCGCAACGTTGGATAGCAGGTTATTTCCATGGCGGACACGATGCATGGTGTTATATCAGGCGTACCCGTTTGCTGAATTTTCCTCCTCACATGAATCCGGGAAATTTGATCGCAGGCGGTCAGGGACTTATTGCCAATATGCCCGAACGTATGCAATATCCACCCGATGAAGTTTTATACAACAAGAGCGCATATTTAGTCGCATCTCAAAATTTAGGTGTAAGTGGTGATATTTTACCTACCTACCTTAAATTAGCAGTACCATACAACAGAAAAACAATTGATGAATTATTACAACTTAGAATCAAGTTTAATAACATCGCTTTTAAAAACTGGTATGCCCGCGAAGGCAAGGATTATACAACCATTGTCGAGGATTTGGATCCAAAAGGAATACCATGGTTGTTTATTCAAGTAATTTATTAATTTTGAAATTCAAAAGTAACACACATGAGACACTTAAAATATTTTATTTTCGGATTTGGATTTTCTCTTTTATTTGCAGGTTGTCAACCTGATGGACCGACGATTGAAGAGCATTACCTGAGTTATCCGATTCCTGAATTTCAAGCACCAACCAAAAATTATGCAGTTGGCTTAGATTATCTCTACAGCGTTACCAGTTATGGTTCCAATGAGACTGTGTTTGAGATATTCAGTTCACCTCCTGTTGTTGGGAGATACGCCAGTGTATTCGATATGAGCGCTGATAATTCGGAACCAATTCTGGATAAACATTTACGCTGGATTAACGAGGCAAAAATCGATTATCTTTTGCTTTCTTGTCGCC